>JASHZA010000074.1 GCA_030042765.1 Candidatus Binataceae bacterium
TGCAGCCCCTGCGGCTGGTCGGGCGCGAAGACGCCTTCCATGGCCGCCAGTTTTGCCGGCTGTTGGTTCGCAACCCCGCGCGCGCTCATGTCGCCGGTGAGCACTGAACCGGTTATCGCGACCGCCGCCATGCACAGGCCGACCTTGAGTGATACGCGCGCAAACTCCTGATGCTCCCGCTTGAGCAGATACCAGGCGCTCACCGAGAGCATCAGGAATGCGCCCGAATTCCACGCTCCGCAGATCGTGTGCAAAAGGCGGTGAACGAAGGACGGATTGAAAACCATCGTCCAGAAGTCCGTCGTCACCGCCCGCGCGTACTTGCCCGCACCGGCGATTTTGTAGCCAGCCGGCGTTTGCATCCACGAATTCGCCGCAATTATCCATACAGCGCTGAAATGCGCCCCGAGACAGACCATCAAAGTCGAGAGGAAATGGAGCCAAGGCTTGACGCGATGCCATCCGAAAAGCAGCAAAGCTAGAAATCCCGACTCCAGAAAAAACGCGAAGAGCCCCTCCGCCGCCAGCGCGCTACCGAAGACGTCGCCCACGAAGCGCGAATACGCAGCCCAGTTCGTGCCGAACTCGAACTCCATCACGATCCCGGTCGCCACGCCCATCGCAAAGGTCAGGCTGAAAATTTCCAGCCAGAACCTGGTCAGCCGTTCGAACACCGCGCGCCCGGTCGCAAGGTACATCCCCTCCACGATCACCAGCGCTACACCCAGCCCAATCGAAAGCGGCGGGAATAAATAGTGAAACGCGATGGTGAAGCCGAACTGGAGTCTCGAGGCGGCGACCAGATCCATGTTCTCGCTCCGGAATTCTTTGCGCGATTCAACGCCGCCTGGCTCAGGCGGACGATCACATTGTCAATCAGGCAGTAACGATTCTTGCAGCGGCGGCGATCTGAACCGGAGCGTCGTCGAGCAGCAGATCGATCGCCTCCTCCTCCCACCCGGAGTCGGACACGGCGAGCGGGTCGTGCGGCTTGAGCCGGTGCTCGACCACCATGCGCGCCAGGATCATCCGGCGCGAGTCGCCGCCCCTAGCTCCAAGCGCAGCGCCTTCGCACGTCAACAAGGCGGCTGCGGCTGCGTTGTAGAGACCGCTCGAGGCGGTTCGAGCCAGCTTCTCGTGCCGAGGATTTGCAGCAACCTGATCGGCGAACGCCACCGCCCGCTCGAGCAGTCCAGCTACTTCCGTGCGGAATTTCTCCGGCGCACCCGGCGCCGCCTCGAGTTTCGCCTCAAGCGCCGCGCCGAGGGCGTGATGGCCGCGCGAGTTCGCGACGGCGCGGGTGATCACGTCGAGTGCATTGATATTGCTGGTGCCTTCCCACAACACTCCGATATGGGCGTCGCGAATCAGCCGCGCATTCGCCCAGTCCTCGATATAGCCGTTGCCCCCGCGCACCTCCATCGCGCCCGTCGCCACGCGCAGATTGTCACGGCAGGCACGGAACTTCAGCAGCGCCGTCAAGATCCGCATCACGCCCTCCACCCGGGTGTCGCCCGCCCGCGCGGCGTCCATCATGGTGGCGTCGAAGGCCATGACCGAGAGTGCCTGTTCCGCCGGCACCATAATCTTCATCAATTGGCGCCGCATCAATGGATGGGCGATGACCGGCTTGCCGAAGGCCACCCGGTGGCGCGCGACCCGTAACGATTCGTTGAGGCACCGGCGCATCATCCCGGCAGCGCGTGCTCCGTGCGACATGCGGCTCAGGTTCACCATGTCCATCATTTGCCGGAGCCCGCGGTCGAGTCTGCCGAGTGCATAGGCGATCGCGCCGTCGAGTATAACCTCGCCGCTCGCCATGTCTCGGGTGCCAAGTTTTTCCTTGAGTCGAACGACGCGGTAGCTGTTGCGCTCACCGGTGGGCAATCGCCGCGGCATCAGGAACAGGCCGAGTCCCTTGGTACCCGGCGGTGCATCCTCGGGACGCGCCAGCAGCAGCACGACGTCACCGTCGACCGCAGAGCAGAACCACTTGTCGCCGTACAGCCGCCACTGATCGCCATCGCGGCGGGCGGTTACGGTGCTGCCGGCCAGATCGGAGCCGCCTGTGCGCTCGGTGATGAACTGCGCACCCTTGAGCAGTTCCTCCATGTTCTGCGAGAGCATCCGCCCGAGATAGCGGCGTTTGAGGTCATCGGCGCCATAGCGCTCGAGCAGGACGGCTCCTGTATCGGTTACGCTCATCGGGCACATCAGCCCAAATTCCGCCTGCGCGAACAGGTACTGGAAGGCGTACTTGGCGATGTACGGCAACGGCGCCGGCCATGCGAGCACGCCCGGCCGATGCCCCTGTGCATGCATTCCGAAGTCGCCGAACCCGATCCGCTCCATCTCGCGATATGCCGGATGGAACTCGACCCAGTCCTCGTCGCGGCCGAAGCGATCACGGGAGTGAAGTACCGGTGGATGCTTGTCTGCTATTTCGGCGAGTTCGTCGAGCCGGCCCCCGGCCACCTCGCCCAGGCGATCCAGATGCGGCTCGGTTGCGGCACGCAACGCGGGATCCATGTGGAGGTCGAGCAGATCGCGGAGCCCGCGATCGATGCGATAAAAGTTGAGGCCGCGACAGTCAGGCGCGACGAGGTCGGCACCGTTTGCTCCGGACATTGCGACGTTGGAACGATCGATTTGCGCTGAGGCCATCGGAGCTTCTCCTGAAGCGCGCACCAAGCGGCGCTCGCTCGAGGATCGTCCGGCGGACCCGCCGGCATGTCAACGCTCGGGATGAGCTTTCGTTTAGTCTTCGGGCTTGAAGCACCCGCGCGCCGGACCGCAGTAGTCCGCGTTGGCGGGCATCCCGTCCGGGCCATAGGGCCGTTGCGTCGAAAGGCAATTGTAGCAGGCGGTCGAGCTTTCGGCGTCGATCACACGATCTCCCTGCGCCGAACGGAAGTAGCCGTTCTTTGTGCGCAACATCGCGCAGAATGTGCGATCATGCGTGTCCGCCGCGGCAGTCGCTTTGTTCATGCGACCTCCTCGATGCCGCCGGCGCGCATGATCGCGCGCCGCACCAGCGCCCTCGCCATCGGAACCTTGTAGCGGTTGTCCGCCAGCGGAGCGGCGGGCTTGAGCGCCGCCTCTGCCCCGCGCGTCGCGGTATCCGCGTCAAGATGCGAACCGGTCACAGCCTTTTCGGCCTCCGGCGAACGCCACGGAATCGGCGCGACCGCGCCCATCACGACTCGCGCGTGGCGCACCACGCCCGCGTCCGTCGCGATAACCGTGGCCACACTCACCAGCGGCCAGTCGAAGCTCTGCTTTTCACGCGCCTCGAGATAGACGCTACGCGCACCGCGAGGCGGCGCGGGGATCAGGACCTGGGTGAGAACTTCGCCGGGTTTGAGCACGTTCTCACGCGTCGGGTCAGTCTTCGGCAGCGTAAAGAATTCCTCGAGCGCGACCGTGCGCTCACCCTCGGGTCCGATCAGCTTGGCGCTGGCGCCAAACGCGATCAGCGCCGGGGCAAGATTCGACGGATGCACGATGAAGGACGGGCCGCCGCCAAGGATGGCATGATAGCGGTTGAGCCCCTTGGCGGCGTAACAGGTGTCGCCGCCCTTTTTGAGGCAGGAGACATTGGGGTTGCGGAAGTACCAGCATCGCGGCCGCTGGAGCAGGTTGCCGCCAACGGTCGCAAGGTTGCGGATCTGCGGTGTCGCTGCCTGGCCGGCGGCATCTGCCAGGGCGGCGAAGTTCCGACCCACAGCGGGATTGACGGAAACTTCGTGCAACTTTACGAGCGCACCGACCCTGATCCCGCCGGCGTCATCAGGGTCAATCGTGCCAATCCCCGGAAGCGTCTTCAGATTTACCAGAGTCTTCGGTCCGACCACGCGCTGCTTGAGCAGGTCGAGCAGGTCAACACCTCCGGCGAGCGCGGCATGATAAGGCTCGGCCAGCAGTTTGCCGGCATGGATCAAATCGGCGGGAGTGACGACCTCGAAGCGGTTCATCAGAGCTTCCTCTTCAGACCTTGCCCATCGCGGCGAGAACTTTGTCGGGAGTGAGGGGCAACGAGCGCACCGGCACGCCAATCGCGTCGTACACTGCGCAGCCAATAGCCGCGGTCGTCGGGACGTGAGCGGCCTCGCCGAAACCGAGCACGCCGGTATTGGTGATGCCGTTGGCGACCTCGACAAACAGGACCGTGATTTCCGGAACGTCGAGCGGACCAGGCAGCTTGTAGTCGTCCATCGTCGGGTTAACCATCAGGCCGAGTTGGGGGTCGAGTCGGCGCTCCTCCGTCAAGGCGAACCCAACTCCCATGATAACGCCACCGTTGACCTGGCTGCGCGCGGTCAGAGGGTCAACGATCCTTCCGGCATCATGCACGGCCACTACGCGAACCACGCGGACGACACCGGTTTCGATATCGACTTCGACTTCCGCGAACTGGCAGCCGGCCTGATCGGTACGAAACCCGGCGTAGTTCGCGGCGCGCTCGCCTTGCGCGGAGAGTGAATCGCCGGGGATACGCCGGCATACCTCGGCGAAAGAGAGTGCGCGCGACGGTTCGGAGCGGACCCGAATCATCGCGTCGCGCGCCTCGAGGTCGTTCGCGTCGACACCGAGGGTTGCCGCCGCGATACCGAAGAGCTTGGCCTTGAGATGAGCCGCGGCTTGCCGCACAGCCGGTGTGTTCGACGGTGCGGTGCCGCTGCCGCCCGAGGGAACCGAAAACAGGTAGCGGCTGTCGCCAATCTCGGCGCTGACGCTGGCAAGCGGCAACCCCAACTCCTCGGCGGCGACCATCGCGAGAATGGTGCGCGTACCGGTGCCGATATCCTGGGTGCCGGTACGCACTTCGACGTGGCCATCGCGAAAGGCGATTGCCTGAGCCTGCGGACCGGGGCTCCCGATTCCGTGCCAGGCTCCAGCAGCTACTCCGATGCCGCGTTTGATGGGACCGCGCCCCTTCGGCGTGCGGCTCTTCTCGTCCCACTTGAAGGCGCGCGCTCCGAGATCGAACTCGAGCGCGCGCACCGGATTCGCGTTGTTGCGCCGGCGGAACTCGAGCCGATCAAGGTCGATCTTGCGCGCCAATTCGTCGATCGCCAGCTCAAGCGCAAAGCATCCTTGTGGCCATCCCGGAGCGCGCATCGGCGACGACGGCCCGGCGTTGATGTAGACGTCGCGCTCCTCCGTTCGAATATTGGCGCATTGATAGAGTGTCTTGTAGGGTCCCGAGGAACCGGCGCCTCCGCCGATTCCGCCGCTGCCGTGCTCGACCAGCTCAATCGCCGTAAGCTTACCGTCACGGCCGGCGCCGAGCTTCACTTGTTGCCATGAGCTTGGACGATTGC
>JASHZA010000005.1 GCA_030042765.1 Candidatus Binataceae bacterium
ATCTCGCGTGCTCGCTAGCAAAGATCGGCCCGGCGGTCGAACTCTATGGACAGCTCGAGGTTCCAGCAGGCAACGATTCGCGCAGATTCATCCCGGCCGAAGGGCAGTAGGCATTTTCCGTAATTCACCCAAGGTGTGGCTACCACCCTCGGGCTCAGAGCTCGGCGATGCGTGTGGCGGCCCAGCCTTCGAAGTAGCGGCTAATCAGCTCGAGATTGAGGCGTACGTGGGTGAACTGCCATCTGCCAGCGAGCCTGGCGAGATCAACCTGGTAGCTTCCGCCGCCCCATAGCGCCTCGGGCGGCGACTGATTCTTTCCGGGCGCCATTGCAAGCTCCCAAACGCGCCATGATATCTGGGCAGCAGTTCGATCCTCGGCGACCCGAATACGAGGGGAAATCATATAGTGCATGGTCCAGATCAGACGAGTGCTGCCGATTTCGGATAGTCCGCTAAGGATAGCGGTGCGTCCCTCGAAGCGGCCGAAGCCCGACGCTTCCCATATCGCGTGCTCCGCGAACAGTTCACGCATCATCTTCGGATCATTGCCGTGATCCGCCGCCTCGGCATAGCGTTCAATCAAATCGCGAATTTCCTCGCGGTCCTCGAGTAACGCGATCCGGTGCCGCAGGTCTTCGAGTATCACCGGGTTTTCCATGGTTGATTCGCTCCGGATCGTCATGCACCACGCGAAATCGCAGCTTGCCTAGTTTTTGCGATCGCCGTGGGCCGCGACGAATCTGCTCTCCTCGAAGCTGAAGGGGACCGTCGCGCTGCCCTTGTAGAGCTCGACGTTCGGGGCGATCTCGGCGACCGAGAGCGTGAGATGGAGCAAGCGCTGCGCATCTTCGGGCATCGAGCCGAGCGGAAACTGATTGAGATAATCGATGATGGCCGCCAGCCGCGGCACGGCTGCGCCGTAAAACTCCTTGCGTTCTTGCGCCGAACTGGCACGCCGCGCAGCCTCCCGCTGGTTCTGGCTGGGCAATGACCAAACCTGTACGAAGCGTTCGAGATCGCGAAATGCTTCGGGCAACGACGTATCCATTGCAAAGCCCTCCGTAGCTGGTCCGCGGTACCGGTAATTTAAGCTGCAGTCTGCGCTTTTGCAGTTTCCGCCGCGGGCAGAGTTGCTCGCCTCCTCCTCATGGTCGATTCACATACTCCTCGATGACCTGGTAGTTGTGACGCAGCATGACCTCGCCGTCCTGAAAGTGGAAGAACTTCTTCACCCCGGACGACAGTGCCGACTGCGTCGCTTCCATCGTGCCGGTATCTTCGAGCCACGCGTTGCGCTGCAAGACCTGGCCAAACTCCTGGCTGAAACGCTCGCCAGCGTCGCGGGCGGGGAGAAAATACTGGATCCCTTCCCACAGGGTCTTATCCAACGAGACCGGCCAGAACTGATGCGTGAAGTAGAGACCCTCGCTGACGTGGACCAAAAAGTTGGGAAAGACTGCGCTCTGGTCGAAGACAAAATCGGGATCCCGGTCGGGATTAATCCGCGCAGGCAGCGATGAGCGGAAGCCAGGCTTGGCGATCGACGCGGTTGCGAGTTGGTAGGAAAGCGCGGCGACGGGGCTGACCGGAGGCGAGGGCTTCTGATGCGCCGCACCCCCGTGATGTATCCCATACATTCCGACCTGTTTCACTTCGGCATCGAAGACCCCGGGGAACGAACCAGCATGAACGGTGGAGACGTGATAGGCCTCGGAGAAGGCGTCCCAGGCTATCTTCCAGTTGCAATTGAGAACCGTGTAGTACTCGTAAACCGCAGTCATCGCCTCGAACGGAAAACCGGCCAGGCGGTCGGCATGTTCACCGATAAAATCCTTGAGACTCTGCTTGTTGGCGGGATCGAGGTTGATGAAGATGAAACCCTCCCACGTGTCGGTCGCAATCGCCGGCAGGCCGTTCTGACACTTGTCGAGTCCAAAGAACAGTTCTTCTTGCGGCACGCCGACCAGCTCGCCATTCAGGTTGTAAGCCCATCCGTGGAAATGGCACACGAAGGATTTGCCGCGAGTCGTCCCTCGGAGTCCGTAGGTATCATCGCCCCACACGACTTTGTTTCCCCGATGCGAGCAGATGTTATGAAAACCACGAATCCGCCCGTCCTCACCGCGCACGAGAATCACGGAAGTATTGGCGAAGTCGAGCCGCTTAACCTTGTAATCGCGAGGTTTGGGTATTTCCTCAACACGACCGACCTTTAGCCAGACGCACTTGAAGACCTTCTCGCGCTCCAGCGCGAAGTATTCCGGGGAAAGGCAGCGGTCTGTGGGTATCGGTTCGGTTCCCAATTCGGGGAAGGCCTGAGCCCATCGCACCCGTTTGGTCGCACCGTTTTCGGGTCGCAAATCACTCATGGATCGTCCTCCCAAGCTTTCAGCCGAACGGCATAGGCGTTATCGGCAAAACTGCTCAAGCCGCGGTCCCATCTGTCTCATTTAGAAGACTGATAGTCCATAGCGAATGGTCCAAACGGGAAAGCCGGTCAAGATAGCCGGTCAAAATAAAGGAATATAGGAACTCAAAAGGTATGGTGGTCGCGGTGGAAGCCGCCGCGCGGTCGAGCTCGGGCCGCGCGGGACGCCCGACCATGGAGGGTCCGCGGGCCGGACAGCGAACCTTCGCCTCCGTAATCCCAACCGCTTCTTTAACCCATGAAGAGGACCGAGCCCGGTTTTGCAAGGTCGCACCGGCATGCTAGATGGCCCGGTGATGATCGGGAGAACGCTTCATGAAAGATAGCAACCATTATCTGGAGGGCAAGACTTGTCTGATTACGGGCGCCACTAATGGGATCGGGTATGTTACCGCGGTGGAATTGGCCCGGATGGGAGCGGAATTGTTCCTGACCTACCGGGACAATGCGCGTGCCGATGAGACGGTTGCCGAGATTCGGAGCAGAACTGGCAACGAAAAGGTTCACCTGCTTCACGCCGATCTCGGCTCCCAAAAGCAAATTCGAGTGGCGGCGGCCGAGTTCCTGGTCACGGGAAAGCCGTTGCATCTGCTGGTCAACAACGCCGGCCTTGGCAATACCAAGAGGATGGTGACCGAGGACGGGATCGAGATGGTCTTCGCAGTCAACCATCTCGCCTGCTTCCTGTTGACGCTGCTGCTACTCGACCGAATCAAGCAGAGCGCGCCGGCGCGGATCGTCAATGTTGCCTCGGAGGCGCACCGATTTGGGACGATCAATTTCGACGATTTAGGCGGCGAGCGCCGTTATAGGACGTTTGGCGCCTATGGCCAGTCGAAGCTGGCGAATATCCTCTTCAGTTACGAGCTGGCGAGGCGGCTTGCCGCAACCGGGGTCACCGTCAACTGCCTCCATCCAGGCGGTATTGCGAGCGGCCTATGGACTAACAA
Organism: Candidatus Binataceae bacterium; assembly: GCA_030042765.1. GTDB lineage: Bacteria > Desulfobacterota > Binatia > Binatales > Binataceae > JASHZA01. The sequence continues at coordinate 3,379 of JASHZA010000005.1, forward strand.
TGGACCGCTCGCGCAATTCATGATGAGGGTAGGAAGGCTATTTCTTAAAACCCCGGAGCAGGGCGCCCAGACTACGATCTACTTGGCCTCCTCTCCCGAGGTCGAAGGCGTCACGGGAAAGTACTACGCCAACTGCAAAGAGAAAACCTCCAACAAGGAATCATACGATCAGAACGTCGCCCGGCGGCTGTGGCATGTCAGTGAGCAGATGACAGGAATTGGCGCTTAGGTGAACCGTACGGCCATTCACGGCCTGCGCCTCCGAGCCCCGGCTCGATCGTTGGAGAGGCTCCAGCGTGATTCTTCTTCGACATGCGGTTCGGTTGTGCGCGCTTGCGGCATTCCTGTCGAGCAATTCCTAAGTGATGGGGAAGACCCGAGTTGAGCGCTAGCACGAAAATGCGCGCGATCGTGCAGGGGGAGAGACAACTTCGAAGACAATTGCTGGGCTGATGGGGCCCACTCTCGTCGCGGGCGCCGCGGCTGTTTTGGCGAAGCAATGCAGGACCAGGCGAAGGGGTAGGGCGGCCTCGCTTCGGGCGGGAGCCTTGTGTCGGTTGGTCCGTTCAAAGCAAGCAACTTAAAGTGTTGCTTTAATACTCTGGTAGGCGCGGTAGTTTACTGGAATTCACGCTGAAAATCACTTGGCTGCCGCCCTCTCCTGGTGCTCGCGGGTCGCCCAAGTTAGGGAGCAGCGTGCGTTTGATGAGTGCAAGAAGGCGGTAGAGGCGGGGCAGCAGGAGCTGAACGTCGAATCCGCGAAGCTTGCGATTACTCTAAGAATGCTATCGGGAGCTTCGGGTAAGGCGATCGCGCCACCAGTTACAAACAATTCTAAATGACGCAGTTCCTTCTAATGAAGATTTTGATCTCAAGTTGTCTGAAATCAAATGTCCGCCCCCGGATGCGCCTCATGCTTCGGTCAGATTGTTGTTTAGGGTCTCACTTGAGCTAAAACCGCCGGCTTGATAGCTGTCCGGCCCTGTAACCCCGCTCGCCGAGGAGTCAAAAAAGACTGTCCATATAAAAAATCGGATTCGAGTGGTATAGCTCGAGTTTGAGAGCTAGCGGTGTTGAAAAACTCGAGGTTGGTCATTTTTGGGTTCGGTTCCTTCGTTGCGCCCGCTATGCGCCTCCGGCGCGCCGCTAGAAGGTCTAACCAAGTCGAGCCTGGGATACATCCGAAACTCGAAAAGTCGACGCATTGTCAAGCTGTTCTAGCTGGAGCGACTTTCGGGGAGCTAAGTGGGGAGTGAGATGAAGACAGATTTGA
>JASHZA010000075.1 GCA_030042765.1 Candidatus Binataceae bacterium
TGACGCGCGGGCGCTCGCGCGCAAGGTCGGTCAGCTCGTGAAAGTGCGTGGCGAAGAGCACCTTGGCGCGGGTCGCATCGTGCAGATGCTCGGCCAGCGCCCATGCGATCGCAAGCCCGTCGAACGTGCTGGTGCCGCGTCCGACTTCGTCGAGCAGCAGCAGGCTGCGCTCGTCCAGCCCCTCGAGCAGGCGCGCCGTCTCGCGCATCTCGACCATGAAGGTCGATTCGCCCCGCCGCAGCTCGTCGCGCGCCCCGATCCGCGTCAGCACCCGATCGGTAAGTCCCAGCCGCGCCTCCGTCGCCGGCACGAAACTCCCCATCTGCGCCATGATCACGCCAAGCGCGACCTGCCGCAGATAGGTCGACTTGCCCGCCATATTCGGTCCGGTGATCAGCAGCAGTTGACGGTCGTCCGGATCGGCCTCGAGATCGTTGGGCACGAACTCGCCCGCCTTCATCCCCGTTTCGAGCACCGGATGGCGTCCGTCGCGGATCTTGAGCGCCATCGCTGAGCCGATTTCGGGGCGCACGTACCCGCGCCGCCGCGCGACCTTTGCCAGCGACATCAGCGCGTCGAACTCTCCCACCGCTCCGCCAGTCTCGAGGATCGAGCCGGTGCGCGCGGCGAGGTCCCGCAGCAGCTTCAAAAAGAGCTGAAGTTCGAGCTCCTTCAGGCCCGACTCCGCGCTCAGAATCTTGCGTTCGAGTTCCTTCAGTTCGGGCGTGGTAAAGCGCTCGGCGCCCACCAGCGTCTGCTTGCGCTCGTAGGCCGCCGGAACGCGCTCGAGATTCGGCTTGGTGACCTCGATGTAATACCCGAAGACCTGGTTGTAGCGCGCCTTGAGCGAGGGAATACCGGTGGCCTCGCGTTCGCTCGCCTCCAGCCGCGCGATCACTCCGCGCGCGTCCAGCGCCAGCGATCTCAATTCGTCCACTTCCGCGCTGAAGCCCGCGCGGATCGCGTTGCCGTCGCGAGGATTCACCGGCGGCTCGTCGCTGATCGTCTCGTCGATTTGCGCGGCCAGCTCCGGCTCGGGCTCGATCCGTCCGGCCATCCGCCGCAGCATCTCGCTGCGCCGATCCGCGAGCCAGCGCTTCAGGATCGCGGCCGCCGCCAGCGCCTGCCCAAGCTTTAAGACGTCGCGCGGCGACGCGCGCAGGCTCCCGATCCGTCCCCCCAGCCTTTCCAGGTCCCCGATTCTGCGCAGCGCATCCGCCACCTCGCCGCCCAAATCCAGATCGAACAGCTCGTCGACCGCGTCATGCCGCGCCCGTATCGCCTCCAAATCGAGCAAGGGATAGACGATCCAGTTCGAGAGCGTTCGCGCGCCGGTCGGGGTCACCGTTTCGTCCAGGATCGACAGCAGCGAACCGGTACGCGTGCCGTCGCTCGAAGCGATCAGCTCCAGATGGCGCCGGCTGGTCTCGTCAACGAGCATGTACTCGGTCGCGTGGTAGACTTTGGGCGCCCGCAGATGGGCCAGTTCGCGCCCGAAGTTTTCCTCGACATAGGCTAGCGCCGCTCCGGCCGCGCCCGCCTGCGCATCCTCGATTGCGCCGTCGAGAAAGCCGGGATCCGCGCTGAAACGTCGCGCCAGCACCGCACGCGCCGTGGCCGCCTCGAAAGCGCCGGCGTCGACAGCGGTTACGGGAACTTTCAGGTCGACCCGGACCGTTCCGATCACCGGTTCGATCTGCCCGCAACCCTTTGGTGTAATCACCTCGCGCGGCGAGACCCGCGCAATCTCTTCGCGCAGGCCGGCCGCACCCGCAATCCGTGTGACGATAAACTCGCCGGTCGAAACGTCCAGCGCGGCCAAGGCGAACCCGCTGCCGTCGGGTCCGATCGCCAACAGGAAATTCTTTTCGTCGGCGGTCAGGACAGTCTCCTCGCCGACCGTGCCCGGCGTGATTATCCGCACGATCTGACGCGGCATCAGCCCGCGGGCCCCGCCGCGTCCGCCCGGGGCGGTAAGCTGGAACGCGCCGCCCTTGGCGCTCGAACCCGTCGGCGCTGTATCGGCCGCCGTCTGCTCGCAGATCGCGATCTTCATCCCGGCCTTGAGCAGCTTGGCTATGTACGGTTCCGCCGAGTGGTATGGCACGCCGCACAGCGGAACCCCGTCCTTCGAACGCGAGGTGAGCTGGATATCCAAAATGCGCGAACCGGTCTCGGCGTCTTCGAAAAACATCTCGTAGAAATCGCCCAGGCGGAAAAACAGGATCGCGTCCGGCACGCGCTGTTTGACGCTCAGATATTGCGTGATCAGCGGTGAACTTTTGATCGCCACGTGTGCGCACCAAGGATAGCCAGCCCTGCCCCTGCGCGCAAAAATCGCGAGGTACCGCTACAATCGGCGGCGAGGAGGGTCGTCTACGAGTTCGGCAAACGCCAGTGCGATGATTCTGGCCGGCGGCGAAAGCTCCCGTATGGGCCGCGCGAAGGCAACACTGCCCTTCGGCGCAAGTACCATCCTCGAGCGGATCCTGATCGAACTTCGCCGTCGGTTCGACGATTTGATAGTGGTGGCGGCCCCCGCCGCCGTTGAACCGTTTCCGGTCGATCCCATAATCCGGAAAGTGCCCAATGTGATCCTGGTGCGCGACGAAGATTCCTACGCCGGGCCGGTCGCAGCACTGGTCCGCGGTCTGGCTGCAGCAACGCACGAGGTCGCCTTCGCATGCTCGTGCGACCTGCCGCTGCTCCGCGCCGAACTCGCGCACGCCTTGTGTGACATGACCGACGGATACGACGCAGCGATTCCAGAGGTCGGCGGGCGCTTGCAGCCGCTATGCGCGGCTTACCGCCGCGCCTGCGGCGGCGCGCTCGCCGCGGCGGCCGGCGAACGCCGCCTCACCGCTGTCGTCACCCGGCTCAATATTCGAATCGTCGCCGAGGCCGACCTCCGCCCCCTCGACCCGGACCTGAGGAGCTTCCTCAATGTCAACACGCGGGAGGCCTATGCCGAGGCCCTCAGGCTGGCAGGGGTGTAATCCCGGGGGGGTGAAAGATTTCACCCTTAGCAGCGAGGCTGAGTTGTAGAATAATCGCTCACGAGACTGGGGATTCTCCCGTGAATAGCCCCGGTCTTCGCTGTGCAAGGGCAAATCAGGGCGGGGTCCAGCGCAGGATGGGGCGGCGGGCGGCGGTTACCTCGTCCACCCGCGACAGCGCCAGCGTGTGCGGTGCCGTCTTGACCGTCTCCGGATTACTTAACGCCTCCTCGTAGATCTGCGTCATCGCGGCGACGAAGCTGTCGATGGTTTCACGGCTCTCCGTCTCGGTCGGCTCGACCATCAGGGCGCCGTGGACGATGAGCGGGAAATAGATCGTGGGCGGATGGATGCCGAAGTCGAGCAGCCGCTTGGCGATATCGAGCGTACTCACCTTCGCCTTTTCTTCGAGGTCGTGCGTGAGCACGCATTCGTGCATCGTCGGCTCGTGCGACGCGGTCGGATAGCGCGCCTCGAGACGTTTGCGCACATAGTTCGCGTTGAGAATCGCGATAAGGCTCGCCTGCTCGAGGCCGTCGCGCCCGAGCGCGAGGATGTACGCGTATGCCCGCACGACCATCGCGAAGTTCGCGTGGAATGCGCGCAGGCGGCCGATCGAGTGCGGACGGTCGTAGTCGAAGTCCCATCGGCCGGCGCGGTCGACGATCCGCGGCGCCGGCAGGAAAGGTTCGAGATGCCGCTTGACGGCGATTGGACCGGAGCCCGGGCCGCCGCCGCCGTGCGGGGTCGAGAAGGTTTTGTGCAGATTGAGATGCACGATATCCGCGCCCGAATGGCCCGGCTTCGCGACGCCCAGCAGCGCGTTCATGTTCGCGCCGTCCATGTAAAGCAGCGCCCCGTTGTCGTGGAGGGCTGCGGCGATTTCCGGCATCTCGGGCTCGAAAATTCCCATCGTGTTCGGGTTCGTCACCATCAATGCGGCGACGTCGTTGCCCTCGAGCAGCCGGCGAATCTCCTGCGCCTCGAGATAGCCGCGCTTGCTCGAACGCGCGACCACCACCTCGAAGCCCGCCAGCGAACAACTGGCCGGATTGGTGCCGTGCGCAGTGTCGGGGATGATCACCTTGCGCCGCACGCTGCCGCGCGTGCGTTCCCATGCGCGGACGATGAGCAGGCCGGCCAGTTCTCCCTGCGCGCCCGCGGCCGGATGGAGCGACACGGCGTCCATCCCGGTGATTTCGGCGAGCGCGCGTTCCATCCGGACCATCAATTCGAGCGCGCCCTGCGCCAGATGAGCGGGCGTGAGCGGATGGATCGCGGCGAAGCCGGGCAGGCCCGCCAGTTCGTCGTTCACCACCGGGTTGTACTTCATGGTGCACGAGCCGAGCGGATAAAAATGCAGCGCCTGACCGAAGTTCAACTGGGAGAGCCGCAGAAAATGGCGCATCACCTGCGGCTCGCTTAGTTCGGGGAAGCCCTCGATATCGGAACGGCAGAGATCGTCACCGAGGATTTCGCGCGCTCGGCGTTCGCTGGAATCGCCGCCGGGAAGGTCGCTGCCGCGCCGCTTGTCCGAGGACTCCTCGAAAATGAGCGGCACGATTTTCGGCGGCGTCTTCTGCGATGATGCCGCGCCGGTGATCGTGCGCGCCGGTTCCGCGCTGTTTGCCACTCTCGCGTTCTTTTGATCGGCCATCAGCGGCTCCCCGCCAGCGCGTTGCGCAAGAGTACGAAATCCGCCTGCGCGTTCATCTCGGTTACGGAGATCAGCAGCCCGTCGCCGAGTTCAGGATAGTCGCGCCCGAGCGGCACTCCGGCGAGCACTCCGCGTTCTTCCGCCTTCGCGATCGCGGATGGCGCATCGGGTAGCGCGACGACGAATTCGTTGAAGAAGGGTGCGCTGAATCGCGGCCTGATTCCCGCGGCGGCAAGCGCGTCCGCGGCCTGGTGCGCGAGCTCGACATTGCGCGCGGCGAGCTCGCGCAGTCCGCGCCTTCCCATCAAAGAGAGATAGACGGTTGCGGCGAGCGCATTGAGAGAGTGATTGGTGCAGATGTTCGAAGTCGCGCGCTCGCGCCGGATGTGCTGCTCCCGCGTCGCCAGGGTGAGGCAAAAGGCGCGGCGCCCGTCGGCGTCGTGTGTTTGCCCGACCAGCCGCCCGGGCATCTGCCGCACGTGCGCTGTTCGCGCCGCCATGAAACCGACGCCGGGTCCGCCGAACTGAGGGGCGATGCCGAAGCTTTGCCCTTCGCCAACCGCGATATCCGCGCCGGCTGCGCCCGGCGCCTTGAGCAGGCCCAGAGCGAGAGCTTCGGCGGTTGCCGAGATAGCGAGTGCGCCCGCGCGATGGGCAATCCCAGCGATTCGCGCCAGCGGCTCGATTGCGCCGAAGCCGTTGGGGTAGCCGGTGAGCGTGCAGAGCAGGCGGTCGCCGGGGAGGGCTTCGAGCGCGGCGAGATCGGTGGTGCCGGCGGCCGGATCGAAAGGCACCTCGACCAATTCCAGCCCTTTCTGGGCGCTCAAGTAGGTCTGGATGGTGGCGCGGTAATCGGGCCAAAGATTTCTCGGGAGCGCTACGATCGACCGTTGGGGAAGTATCCGCCGGGCCATCAGGACGGCTTCGGCGGCGGCGGAGGCGCCGTCGTACATGCTGGCGTTGGCGACCTCGAGCCCGGTCAGTTGAGTGATCAGGGTCTGAAACTCGAAGATGGCCTGGGTAGTGCCCTGGCTGGCCTCGGGCTGGTAGGGGGTGTAGCTGGTGGCGAATTCGGCGCGGGCGGTGATAGCGCGGACGGCGGCGGGGACATAATGGCGGTAGAAACCGGCGCCGAGGAAGCTCGCGAAGCCGTTAGCGGCGCGGCTCTTTGCGGCCAAGGCCGCGAGTTCAGCCACCACTTCGGGTTCGCCGCGTCCGGGGTCGAGGCGGATCCGGGCGCGGTCGCGCAACTCCCTGGGCACGTGCGCGATCAGATCGTCGAGCCGAGCGACGCCGACCGTCTCGAGCATCGCGGCTATCTCGGCTTCGGTATGCGGTATGAATCTCATCCCAGCTCCAGTGCGACGATCATCGGGCGACCATGTCAGCGGTCGCAGGCCAAGTGCGCCGAATAAGCGAATTACCCATGGTGACTCGATGGCGCCGGCGGCTTTTGACGGCGATAGAAGGGCAGGGGGACAATCGTGGCGGGCACGCGGCGGTTGCGAATCTCGACCTCGATCGCGTCGCCCGGATTTGCGGTCGGACAGCCGCTGCTTACCTCGACGTAGGCGATAGCGAGGGGGCGGTTGAAGCTCGGCGCAAAAGTGCCGCTAGTCACCACTCCGATCTCTTTTGCGGCACGGTAGAGTTTGTAGCCTTGGCGCGCGACGTTCCTGCCGTCGTCGGTGCGAAGGCCGGCCAGGCGCTTTCCCGATGCGCTGTCGCGCTGCGCCTTGAGAGCCCCCTCGCCGACGAAACCACGATCGAACTTGACGAATGGAACCAGGCCGGCTTCGATTGGCGAAGTCGCGCGATCGAGTTCATGTCCGTAGAGCGGCAACGCGGCTTCCATCCGGAGGGTGTCGCGCGCCCCCAGCCCGCACGGCTTGAGGCCGTGTGGGGCGCCGGCGCTGAGCAACGCCTCGAACACCCGCTCTCCAGCGAGCGCGCCGGTGAACAGCTCGAAGCCGTCTTCGCCGGTGTAGCCGGTGCGCGCGACGAGGCAGCGGGCGCCGGCAACATCGCTCGAGACGGTGCGAAAGCGTGGGAGCGAAGCGAGTCCAGGGGCAGTCAGCGACGACAGAAT
>JASHZA010000076.1 GCA_030042765.1 Candidatus Binataceae bacterium
CCGCTGCCCGGTGAACCAACCCCACCGCGCGGGTCGCACTTCTGCGCGCCCGAACTCGTCTGTTCGGTGCAGTTCATCGAATGGACCGATGACGGCGGCCTGCGCCACCCGAGCTTCAAAGGGCTCGCCGAGGGCGTCGGACTTCGCGAATGCGCCTACGAGGGACCCGCCGCTGCCGGAACACCCGCGAACGGTGCGTCTGCCGCTTCCTCGCCCCCTGCGGTGATCGCGCCGCGGTCAAACGGGCCTCCGCAAGCAGCCCAGCGCAGCTTCGTGCCGACCAATCCGGAGAAGGTGTTCTGGCCCGAGGAAGGCTATACCAAGGGCGACCTGCTCCGGTATTACACGACGATCGCGCCCTGGATGCTGCCCTATCTGAGGGATCGGCCGGTCGTGTTGACGCGCTATCCCGACGGAATCGCCGGCAAGAGTTTCTTTCAGAAGGACGCGCCCGCCTTCGCACCGCCGTGGATCCGCACCGAGAAAATCTACTCGGAAGATTCGCGGCGCGAGATCTCCTACTTCGTGCTCGAGAGCGCCGAGGCGCTTGCCTACATGGCGAATCTCGGAACAATTCCGATCCATATCTGGTCGTCGCATTTGCCGCATCTGGAGCGCCCCGATTGGCTGCTGTTCGATATCGACCCGAAGAATTCGACCACACACGCGGCGGTTGCGGTCGCGCGCGAGGTCGGCGCGCTGCTGCGCGCGTTAGGGATGCGTCCATGCCTGAAAACTTCGGGCCAGATGGGGCTGCATGTGCTGGTTGGCCTGGTGCCGGAATACACCTACGAGCAGGCGCGGATGTTCGCGGAGGTGGTCGCGCGAATCGTGGTCGCGCGAATCCCCGAAACTGCCACGCTTAACCGCGAGGTCGCAACGCGCAATGGGCGCGTCTACATCGACTATCTGCAATTGGGACACGGCAAGACAATTGCCGCTCCATTTACGGTGCGTCCGGTTGCGGGCGCGCCCGTGTCCACGCCGCTCAAATGGGATGAGCTCAAGCCCGACATAGACCCGCGTGCCTGGAATATCAAGACGGTGCCGGCGCGGATGGCGCGGCTCAAGACCGACCCGTTCCTCGGCGCGTTGACCGACCCGCAACGCCTCGAATCGGCGCTCGAGCGGATCAAAGACGTTTCGTGAATTAGCGCCCGTCCGCGTGTGGCCGCTGCGAGGGTTGCACGTCGCGACCGTTTCTTCCAATCTCAACTGTGTTCGCGTCGCCGGATGATGCACCAGCGACGCGACCGGGTCGGGAGGAGCTATCGCAAATGGACTTCAACCTCAGTCCGGAGGACGAAGCGTTTCGCGCCGAGTTTCGCACCTGGCTCGAAAACAATATCCAGAACGCGGCCCCCGCTCATGCCGCTCTCGCCGAGGAAGGCGAAGACTACCGCGATACGCTCGTGCGATGGCATCGCAAACTCCACGAAGGCGGCTGGATGGCGATCGGATGGCCGAAGGAGTACGGCGGCCGCGGCGCCGGCATCATGCAGATGCGCATCTACCAGGAAGAACTGGCGCGCGCCGGCACGATCGCGCCCTACATCGGCTCGGGAATCACGCTGCTCGGACCGACACTGATCCAATGGGGCACGGAAGAGCAAAAGCGCCGCTTTATTCCGAGGATCCTCAGCGCAGAGGAGATCTGGTGCCAGGGTTATTCGGAACCCACCGCCGGTTCGGACCTCGCCGCGCTTCAAACCCGCGCGGTCGAAGACGGCGACGACTTCGTCGTCAACGGCTCGAAGATCTGGACCTCCAACGCCCACTATTCGGACTGGATTTTTCTGCTGGTGCGAACCGATCCCGCGGCGCCCAAGCACACGGGAATCAGCTACCTGCTGGTCGACATGAAGACGCCCGGGATTACCGTGCGTCCGCTAGTACAGATGACCGGCGCGCACGGCTTCAACCAGGTGTTTTTCGAAGATGTTCGGGTGCCCCGCCGCAATCTCGTCGGCCAAAAGAATCAGGGATGGCAGGTCACCATGACCACGCTGATGTACGAACGCACCGGCGGGCACCATCGTGGCCTGATGCGGCAGGTGTATGAGCTCGCGGCGGCGGCCCGGCGAATCAGGCGAAACGGGGCATCCGCGTGGGACGACTCGAGCGTGCGTCAGAAGATCGCGCGTTTCGCGATCGAAGCGCAGGCGCTCAAGTACACCGGCTACCGCCAGTTGACCCGCGAGCTCAAGGGTTTGCCGCCGGGTCCGGAAGGATCGATCCTGAAATTGTGCGGCACGGAGCTTGGGCTCCAGATCGCCTTGTATGCGATGGAGCTGCTGGGTGCCTACAGTCAGCTCGATCGCGGCGCGGAGTTCGCGCTCGACGACGGCCGCTGGTCGCATCGGATGCTGGCGGCGCGCGGTTCGACGATCTACGCCGGAACCAACCAGATTCAGCACAACGTGATCGGCGAGCGTGTCCTCCGCTTGCCCAAAGGATAGAAGGCGCGAGCACTAAGATGAGCGACGTGGAACGCGATCAGGCTCGGGAACTTGCACGCCAGATCGGGGTCGACTTCGGCGCGACTCTCGCGGTGGCGCTAGCATATGTTGGTGATCGCCTGGCCATCTTCAGGGCAATCGCCGAGAACGGCCCGGTAACGTCGGCCGAACTTGCCACGCACACCGGACTCAACGAGCGCTACCTGCGCGAGTGGGCCTCGACCATGGCTGCGGCAGGTTATGTCGACTACAACCCATCCGAACAAAAGTTCGCGCTCAACCACGCCCAGCGCACGGTGCTGCTCGACGAGCGCAGCCCGTTCAACATGGCCGGCGCCTTCCAGTATGCGATTACCTGTATCCGCCAGCTTTCACCGTTGACCGACGCTTTTCGTCACGGCGGTGGGGTGCCGTTCGCGGATTTCGGGCCGGAGATTGCCGAAGCGATACGGCGGATGTTCCAAGCTGGGTATGAAGCCTGGGTCGCCAGCCGCTGGGTTCCTGCGGTGCCGGACGTTCACCAGCGTATGCTTGCCGGTGGCGAAGCGGCGGAAGTGGGATGCGGCTCGGGACAATGCCTCATTCCGGTGGCAAAGGCTTTCCCGAACTCGCGCTTCACCGGATACGATGTCGATCAGGGTTCAATCGCGCTGGCTCGCGATAAGTGCGTCCGGCAGGGACTGGTTCCCCGCGTCATCTTCGAGCAAGTCGCCGCTGAGGCAATTCCCGACTCCAATCGCTTCGATTTGATGATGGCGTTCAATTGCATCCACGACATGGCGCATCCGCGCGCCGCGCTGCGCACGATCCAGCGCGCGCTCAAGCCGGGGGGTGCGATGCTGTGGTCGGAGGCCAGGGTTTCCGACCAATTACAGGATAATCTCGGCACGTGGGGTCGTTCCCTCTATGCGGCGAGCACGATGCATTGCATGACGGTGTCACTCGCCCATGGTGGTGAAGGGCTCGGCTCGGTTATCGGCCCCAGCCTTGCGCGAGAGCTCGCCTTGGAAGCCGGCTTTGCGAGCTTCGACGCGCTCCCGGTCGATAACTCATTTCACCAAATTTTCGTCTTACGCAAATAGACTCAGACGGTGCACACGAGAAACGCGTGGCGATCCACGGCGGCGCAAGCGCGAGATCTCGAGTGGCGCAGTGATGAAAGCGGCGGCGCGTCCGAAAGTACTCTCGGGCTGCTTACGCCGGGGCTTTCCCTTCCGGCCAGCTCGGAACGTCCGCGTCCAGGGGCACCTTGGCGCTTTTGAGATAGCCGGCAATCATCCGCCAGAACCCCGCGATGAGCAGAAGCTCCACCAATTCAGCCTGGGTAAAGGATTTCTCGAGCGTGGCCCAGGTCTGTGCGGATACCTCGGATTGGTCGAGCAGTTCGTCCGCCATCCGTATCACCGCGCGGTCGGCATCGCTGTAGACCGGACAGGCGTCGGGATCGCGGACGCCGAGGATCTCCTGCTCGCTCATCTTCAGATCCCTCGAGACCCGCACATGCTGGCCGAATTCGTACTCGGAGCGCGTGCGCCATCCCGTGCGCAGGATCACCAATTCGCGGGCGCGGGAGCTGACAGTGTGGTTGAACATGAGCGTCCGCAGCAGGCTCGCGACGGCGCCGGCGGCGCGCGGATTGTTGAGCATCACGCGAAACGCATTGAGGCTGGCGAAACGCTCGTCGAGCCCGAACTCCTTGCCGCGCTTGATCGCTTCGTCAACAGGTAGGAGCGGTATCATCGTGGGGCCCTCCTGATGTTGAGCTTGTAGCCGAGCGCACAGCGGGTTTACAAACGCTTCTCCGGGCGAGTCCGCGAAACTAGCGGTGCAGCGGGCGATCGCAAAGGAGCCGGGTCCGCCCCGGATTACCGTCACCTGAGTCGGAACGCTCCTCGCACTTGCGCGACGGGTTGGGTTAGCTGTAACCCATACGCGGAGGCGAAGGTCAAACACCAGAGAAAGTCTCTTCTCCATCGGCGGCGATTGCGCCGCAGCCGATCACAATTGGGGGTCCGGCTGCGGGACCCATGAAAGGAGGACGTTCGTGGCCAGGCGGCTGATTTTCTGCGCGTTCACTATGAACACGGTGTCGCACATCTACCACGGGCTGTGGCGCCATCCGCGGACGCGGCAACTCGAGTATACCGATCTCGACACCTGGGTTGACTTGGCCAAGCTGCTGGAGCGAGGGCGATTCGATGCGATCTTCCTCGCTGACATAATCGGGCTGTATGGCGATTATCGCGGCGGCTGGGAGACCTTTGTCCGCGAAGGTCTGCAAATACCCAGCAACGATCCGTCGGTGCTCATTTCCGCATTGGCGCACGTGACTGAGCACCTCGGGCTCGCGTTCACCAGCTCGATAATCCAGGAGCATCCCTTCAACTTCGCGCGGCGGGTCTCGACCCTCGATCATCTTTCGAAGGGGCGAATCTGCTGGAATATCGTGACGAGTCCAGTCGCGAACGGGGCGAGGAATTTCGGATTCGACGACCTGACCGAGCATTACGAGCGCTACCGCTGGGCGCAGGAATACATGCAGGTGGTCTACAAACTCTGGGAAGGGTCCTGGGAGGACGACGCCGTGTTACGCGACGTGAAGAACGGTATTCACGCCGATCCGGCCAAGGTTCACAAGATTAATCACCGGGGTGAACGATATTGCGTCGAGGGCCCTCATCTGCCGGCGCCGTCGCCGCAGCGTACGCCGCTGCTGGCGCAAGCGGGTTCGTCACCCGCGGGACGTGATTTCGCGGCGCTGCACGCCGAAGTTCAGTTCCTTATCGCGGCGAATCCTAAAATTGCAAAAGCGCAGATTGAAGACGTACGTTCGCGGGCTGTTGCCTATGGCCGCCGGCCCGAAGACGTCCTATTCCTGCAAGGCCTGTCGTTCATCGTTGGCAGCACCGAAGATGAGGCTCGCCGCAAAGAGAGAGAGATCGACGAGTATATGAGTACCGACGGGATGCTCGCGCACATTGGCGGCGCGATCGGGATCGATTTGGGTAATATCCCGTGGGATCAGCCGATCGGCGATATGCAGACGGAAGGTGTGAGAGGCGTCCTGCGGGCGGTGGCCGAGAGCTCGGAGAGAAGGGGAAGAACCGTCGGTGATATTGCCCGTCTGCTCGGCAAGACAACTCGAATCGTTGGTACGCCGGAGCAGATCGCCGACCGGTTGCAGGATTGGGCCGCCGCCGGCGTCGATGGCGTCAACCTGATGTACAGCACGACGCCCGGCACCTTCGTCGATTTCATCAACTATGTAGCTCCGGTCCTTCAAGGGCGAGGTCTGATGCAGCGCGAGTATAGCCCCGGCACTTTACGGGAAAAGCTGTTTGGCGCCGGACCGTATCTCCCCGAGCGGCACGTCGGGCGATCCTACAGGTATTGGGATTCACGGAGAGCGGGCAGGGAGTCGGACAGCAAGGGAAAAAACGGCTGAGATTCGCTTCACTTGCGGATTCAGTATTCAGTAACGGGTTGAGCGCCGGCGCCGGGCGAGATCAGATCGAGTCCTGCGGGCTTGGACTTAAGCGCGGTTATTCATTATTCATAGCTAGCGCCTCACCGCAGGCAATTGAGGGAGGAACCCGATGCCGTACGCCACCGGACGCATCTATAACGATGCCGACGCCCATGTGATGGAACCGGTCAATTGGCTCGCGACCTATGCTGACGCCAAGACGCGCGAGTTGCTCAAACCGCTGGATTTTTCCAGAACGGGCAAGATGGCCGAGCACGCAACCACCGGCAAATATCCGGCGAGCCATTGGGATGAAGTCGATATCGAAAAGAACCTGATGTTCATCAAGGGCTGGGAGGCGCTGGGCGCTTTCGATGCGGCCGAGCGCAAGCGGGCGCTGGATTTGCTGGGCTTCAACCGCCAGCTCGTCTTCACGTCTCTGGCGATGGGCCAATTTTGGGGCGTGTTCGAGCAGCGCGAGTACAATCCTGACCTGCTCTACGGCGGCGCCGCCGCTGTAAATCGTGCGATCACCGACTTTTGCAAGGACGACGGGCGCCTGATTCCTGTTGGCTTTCTGCCGCTCGACGACGCGCGGCGCGCCGAGCGCACGATCGACGAGGGGCTCAAGCTGGGATGCGGCACGTTCTGGATTCCGGCGAACCCGGCGGGTGACAAGTCTCCCACCCATCATGACTTCGACGGGGTTTGGGGCCGGCTGCAGGACGCCAATGTGCCGTTCATGCTGCACGTCGGCGCGGGCGAGACACCGATGCCGGCAGCGTATCGCAACAACGGACGCGGGCCGATTACAGGCTTCCTCGGTGGCGGCGAGGACCTCGATTCGAAAGCCTTCATGATGCTCCACGGGCCGGCCGAGGCCTTTCTCAGCGCGATGGTGCTCGACGGCACGCTCGAGCAGTTTCCGCGCCTGCGCGGCGGAGTAATCGAGCTGGGAGCGTTGTGGGTGCCGCCGTGGCTGAGGCGGCTTGACGTAGCGCAACAGGCGTTCGCGCGCACAGAGCCGGGCCTC
>JASHZA010000077.1 GCA_030042765.1 Candidatus Binataceae bacterium
CAGGCGGGGATGAGCCTCGTTGGCGGCGAAACGGCGCAACTGCCCGGGATGTATCGCCCGGGCGAGTACGACCTGGCCGGTTTTGCAGTCGGAGTGGCGGCACGAGCCGAGATTCCACGTCCCGAACGGATGCGCGCGGGGGATGTTCTAATCGGTCTCGCCTCGAGCGGGCTTCATTCCAACGGTTTCTCGCTCGCCCGCAAGGTCCTGCTCGACTCCGCCAAGCTGAAACTTGGCGGCCGCCTTGCCGAATTGGGATGTTCGCCCGCTGACGAGCTGCTGCGTCCCACGCGCATCTACGCCAAGACCACTATGGAGTTGTTTCGGCGCTTCAAGATACGCGGCCTCGCCAATATTACGGGCGGAGGTGTCATCGAAAATCTGCCGCGGGTTATGCCCGAAGGTTTATGCGCGCACATTCGGCGCGGGACGTGGCTGGTCCCGCCGGTGTTCACGATGATCGCGAGACTCGGTAAGATCACTCAGGCCGAGATGGATCGCACCTTCAATAACGGTCTCGGGATGGTTGCAATTGTTACGCGTCCCCAAGCGGACGCGGTCGTCTCGTGGCTGCGCCGGCGCAGGCAGCCCGCCTGGATAATCGGTGAGATCGAGCGTGGCGCGCGTGGAGTGACTTTCGTATGAGCGCAAAGGAGTCACCGGCGCGCCCCCCGGTCAAGCTCGCCGTTCTCATCTCCGGCGAAGGTACCAATCTCCAGGCTATTATTGACGCCACTTCGCGAGGCGAGCTCAGGGCTGATATCCGCCTTGTCGTCTCCAACAAGGCCGGTGCCGGTGGGCTCGAACGCGCGCGCCGCCACGGCATTCCTGCTCAGGCGCTCGACCATCGCCAATTCGTTACACGCGAGGACTTTGATCGCGCGCTGGTCGCAACGCTCAACTCCCACGAGGTCGAACTGGTCGCCTGCGCCGGCTTCATGCGTATCCTGTCGCCGGTAATGGTGCGCGCATTCCCTAACCGGATCATGAACATTCATCCGGCCTTGTGCCCGGCTTTCCCGGGCGTCAACGCGCAAAAGGCCGCGTGCGAGTATGGTGTGCGTTTCAGCGGATGCACGGTCTTCTTCGTGGGTGAGGGCGTCGATGATGGCCCGATCATCGTGCAGGCGGTTGTTCCGGTTTACCCGGATGACGACGAGGCACGGCTTGCCGCCAGAATCCACGTGCAGGAGCATCGCATCTATCCCTATGCGATACGCCTTTACCAGGAGGGACGGCTGGAGGTGCGCGGCCGGAAGGTGTTCATCAGCGACTTTCCAACGGTTCACAATTCCAGCGCCGCGATCAATCCGCCGCTGCCCTGATCATTCCGGTTTGTCTTCCACTCCGGACACGCCTTCCGCGGCTCGCACCGGCGATACGACCACACCAGCTCCAACGCCTCACATACGCCTGTCCGTGGTCGTCCCGATGCTGAACGAGGAGCGCGCGATCGGCTCGACATTGGAGGCCGTCCGTGCGGCGGCGCCCGATGCCGAGATAATTGTAGTTGACGGTGGCAGCGCTGATCACAGCGTGGCGGCTGTCCGCAATCGTTGTGACCTGTTGCTCTCTTCCCCGCGTGGCCGGGCCCGGCAAATGAACACCGGCGCGGCCGCAGCACGCGGCGACGCCCTGGTCTTCGTGCACGCCGATACCATCGTGCCCTCGAGCTTTGCACATAATATCGACGCCGCCCTGGCCAATTCCGCCACCGTCGGCGGGCGCTTCGATCTCGTACTCGACGATCCTACTCTCCTTTACCGCATTCTCGGCCGGCTCATCAGCATCCGCTCGCGCTGGATGCGCAGTGCCACCGGCGATCAAGCGATCTTCGTCCGCCGCGAAACTTTTCAACGGATGCTTGGCTTCGCCGATATCGAACTTTGTGAGGACGTTGACTTCGCGCGGCGCCTGAGGCGTTACGGTCGGGTCGCCTGCCTGCGATCAACGGTAACAACCTCGGCCCGTCGCTGGCGCAAGGATGGCCTGCTGCGCACCGTGCTTCGGATGTGGCTCGTCAAGGCGCTCTTCCTCCTAGGTGTCCCGCCGCACTGGCTCAAGCGCCATTACGCAGACACCCGTTAGCGACGGCCAGGCCGCATAGCCGTATACTTGATACGCAGCCCCGGTAAGGCGAGAATTGATCCGAAAGGAGCCTGCCAGTGCCCAAGGTCGAAGTCTACAGCACCGAATATTGTCCGTTTTGTGTCCGAGCCAAGGCTTTGCTCAGAGGCAAGGGCGTCACTTTTACCGAGATCGACGTGACCAATGATCCGGCTCTGCGCGAAAAAATGGTCCAACTTGCGGGAGGGCGTCGCACTGTTCCGGAAATCTTTATTAACGGCAGAATTATCGGCGGTTTCGAAGAATTGCGCGCGCTTGATTTGGCAGGCAAGCTCGACCAGATGCTGACCGACCCGGCCTGACCGGCACGCCGGGAGCAGCCTCCTGCGCCAGTGGCCTATGGAGCTTGCCACAATGGACGACGCCTTCGATAGCGAACGCTTCCCCGACAACTTCTACAAGGGTCTGATCGTGTTTCTTGACCGCATCCGCGGTCGCGGAGTTATACGTTCTTTCAGCGGACGCGAAATTCCGTTCGAGTTTCCTTTTGTTTCGGTCGTCGGAGCCGCGATCGGCCGCAGCCGAGCCGGAATCGAGCTAATCAAGGAAGGAGACAACGTCGGCTTTGACGTCGGCTGGACATCCGCCGGGCTGCGCGTCACCCGAATCAATCCCGCATCCACGGCTCGAGAGGATTAGTCCTAGATTCGATCAGGAAACTGTCCGCATCGCTCTCGCCGGGCACCCTCTGAGCACCGCGACGCTGACGTTGCGATCTCACCTCATTTCAGCGACGTGTTAGCACTCTCGCCACTGCATCGCGCCAACCTGCAACGAGGCTGTCGCGCTCCCGCACGCGCATGTTGGGTTCGAACCGACGATACCGGCCGGCTAGTTGCACGGCTTCATCGCGAGACTTCCATAATCGCACCGCCAGTCCCGCCAGCTTTGCCGCGCCTAGTGCGGTGACTTCTGCCATTGCACATCGCCATACAGCGCGGCTGAGCAAATTAGCCTGGAACTGCAGCAGATAATCGTTCGCTGAGGCGCCGCCATCGGCGCGCAGTTCCCTAATTCTTCGGCCGGTATCCTTTTCCATTGCAGCAAGCACATCCAGGACTTGGTAGGCGATGCTATCCAGCGTGGCGCGCACCAGGTCGGCGCGCGTTGTGCCGCGGGTAATTCCTACAATCGCCCCGCGCGCTGCACTGTCCCAATACGGCGCTCCAAGTCCCACGAACGCCGGAACCACGTATGGCTGGCCGCGTTCGCGGCTCTCCCGCGCAAGCTTCGAAGTATCCGAAGAGTGCGCAATCAGTCCCAGCTCATCGCGCAACCATTGAACTGCTGCGCCTGCTATGAAGACCGACCCTTCGAGTGCATATGCCGGTTCGCCCCCGCTTCCGAGCGCTGCGGTCGCGAGCATCCGGTTCCTCGATTTGACGCGCTTGTTGCCGGTATGCATCAGCAGGAACGCACCCGTTCCGTACGTTACCTTTGCCTGCCCCGCTTTTGTGCATCCGTGCCCATAGAGCGCTGATTGTTGATCACCGATGAGCGCCGCGATCGGAACCGCTCGATCGCCAAGCGTCCTCGCTGCTGCCTCAGCCATCGGACCGCGCGAACTGACCAGTTCGGGTAGCATCGAGGGCGGGACACCCAGCATCTCGATCATCGCGGGATTCCAACGCCGCGCCTCGAGGTCGAGCATCATTGTGCGCGAGGCGTTGGTAAAATCCGTAACGAAAGCGTCGCCTCGCGAAAGCTTGAAGGCGAGCCAGGTGTCGATGGTCCCGAAGCAGGCTTCGCCGCGTTCCGCGCGCCGCCGCATGGTCCGGTCGCTATCGAGCAGCCATTTGAGCTTGGTCCCCGAGAAGTACGGATCGATTAGGAGTCCGGTGATACGGCTGACCTCAGGCTCGCGCTCACGTAGACGCTCACAGATTTCCGCGCTGCGCCGGCATTGCCATACGATGGCGCGATACAGCGGCCGGCCGGTGGCGCGCTCCCAGACGACGAAGCTCTCGCGCTGGTTGGTGATGCCAACGGCTGCCAGATCATCCGCCCGCGCACGTGCTGCGGCGAGCGCCCTGCGGCTCAGTTGCACTGCCGAATGGTAGATTTGCTCGGGATCATGCTCGACCCATCCGGGCCGCGGATAGAACTGCCGAATTTCACCGTAAGCTCTGCCGCGGATTCTTCCCGCTCCGTCGATCACCAGCACGGTGGTCCCTGTGGTTCCCTGGTCGATCGCGAGGACGAGTTCAGGCATGGTCGATTAGGATCGCTATAGAACACATATGATTTCATCCGCGACCGCACTGCAAATGAAACTCGCAGGTCATTTTGCGTTAAGCTTGGAATGCCTAAAATGAGGGGGCGGATGCGGTGGTGGTTAGTTAGGCTCGGCGAGGATGAGCGCGACTTGGGTCCGGACGGCCGCTACCCGAGGCGTGGCAATTAAGCCCAGGAACCGGCTTGCCTCTAAACCCTCGCATAGCCATTAT
>JASHZA010000078.1 GCA_030042765.1 Candidatus Binataceae bacterium
TGATGGAGCCGGAGTGGCTGTGGGAGCGCTACATGGAAGACGCCTACAAGTCGCAGGCTCCGAAGATCGGCAAGGCGCCTGACTCGGGCCGCCGCACCTTCCTCGTCGAGGGCGACTCCTTCACGCGCGAAAAGGGTAAGTACCCGATGGCGGCCAAAGCGTTCCTCCAGGCCGCCACCAAGGCGATGGAGCGCTTCGACCGCGCCCGCCAGACCGGGTTCAGCGTCCAGAGCCGCCTCCAGGACATGGACGAGCAGGGCGTCGACATCCAGATCATGTACCCCACCGTCGCGGGCCAGATGCTCGGTCGTGAGTTCCGCGACATCAAGTTGCTCGCCGCCTGCGTCCGCGCCTACAACAACTGGGCGTGCGATTATGCTGCGGCGTCACCGCAGCGTCTGCGCTGGGCCGCCGCGCTTCCGATGCAGGACGTCGAGGAGGCGATCAAGGAGGCGCATCGCGCGGCCGAGAAAGGTTGCGTGAGCTACTACATGCGCCCCAATCCGGTGCGCGGCCGCACGCTGTGGCACGACGACTACATGCCCCTATGGATGGAGATCGAGGCGATCGGCAAGCCGATCTCCACGCATGACTCGGCGTCGGCGTCGGTCGCCTCGTTCGGCGATCGGATGGATACACACACCAGCGGCCATATCCTCTCGCATCCATTCGAGGCGATGGCGGCGATGGCCGGCCTCATCTGGTACGGGATCTTCGAAAAGTTCCCCAAACTGAAAGTCGTCCACGTCGAGGCGGACGGCGGTTGGACTCCCTACTGGTTGCAGCGGATGGAGCAGCACTGGGACTTCAGCGGCAACGCCGAGCACGAGTATCTGACCAAGCGTCCCACCGAATACTTCAAGAGCAACATCTGCGTGGCGTTCCGCGGCGACGAGCCGACGATGAAGGCCGCGGTCGAATTGGTGGGTGACGACAACTTTACGTGGGACACCGACTATCCGCATCCCGACGGCACTTTCCCGTGGGGTATCGAGGCGATGATGAAGCAGCCGATTTCCGCGCAGTCCAGGCGTAAGATTCTGTGGGATAATCCGGCGCGCTTCTACAACTTGAATTGAGACCAGACTCACGGGATCGCACCACGATCGTTTGATCGATTCCGGGGCCGCGACGGTAAAAATGCGTTTCGCTGGAGCGCTGCGCGCAGACGCTCGTTCAAGCACGAAGCCCGGGCGCGCGAACTGGCAAGGCGCGCCAGGCTCAAGGCGGCAGACGCCCGCACGTTCCTCGTAAACGCAAGATGCCGACGTGCGCGGCTCACGATTTCTCACAATCCGATGTGAGCGGCCTTTGAGACCGATGCCGCGGTAGCGCTCGCATGAACAGGGAGCTTTTGATTGTTGCCGCTATCGTGGTCATCGGCTTCTTTGGCTGTGCTCGGGCGGCTATCGCTGGCGGCGTCGATCCAACCGCCGATGCAACCTTGGCGGCGGGGTCGGGCGCAGCTTCAATTGAGACGACAAAACCTACATTAAGCGCCACAGAGAAGGGGGAAAATGAGCCGGACCAGACTTGGAACTGGCACGTTCAGAATACGGACGTCGTGCAAGGCGACCCCGGTTTTTCAGCCAAGTACTCCGGCCCACACAGCCTCAACAGCAGAGGCGAGGCTCAGGAAACAACTTCGCTGGACTTGTTTGCAGGCGCGCGGTTATGGAGCGGAGCCGAGGCGCACGTGGACGGATTGATGTGGCAGGGCTTCGGCCTGAGCAAGACGTTCGGCGTCGAGGCATTTCCCAACGCGGAAGCCTACAAAACCGGCACCACCTATCCCTACCTTATGTTTGCGCGCTCGTTTATCCGTCAAACCATCGGCTTGGGCGGCGAACACGAAGCCGTGGCTGACGACCAGCTCACGCTTGCGGGAGAACGGGACATTTCGCGGCTGACCTTCACCATCGGCCGGTTTACCCCGCTGGACATTTTCGACAACAACACCTACGCGGAAGACGTGCAAACCCAGTTTTTGAACTGGGCGATGGCGGGCAATTTGGCATGGGATTACGCGGCGGATACCGTCGGATACACCACCGGATTTGCAGTCGAATTAAATCAGCCGGAATGGGCTTTGCGCTACGGATTTTTCCAAATGCCGGATAAGCAGAACGGGTTGACAGGTGATGACCAGTTTCTCTTGTGGCGCCCTGCCAGCGCCACTGGCTCAGCTGGCGCCTATGGCCCGTTTTTGCACGATTGGGGAATGGTGGCGGAATTTGAGCGCCGTTACAGCGTCAACGCTCATCCGGGGGCGCTGCGATTTTTGCCCTTTCTCGATGAAGCTAATATGGCCAGTAATCATGCGGCGATTTCCATTCTTAAGGCTGAAGGCGCCGGAGCGGACATCTCAGCGGCGCAAGCCTACCGCTACAAGTACGGTTTTGGGTTGAACTGGGAACAGGAAGTTGCCAGGAACATCGGGCTGTTTTCACGCTTGGGCTGGAATGATGGCCGCGAACAAGCGTGGCAGTACACCGATGTCAATTGGACGGCGTCACTGGGCGCGAGCATCAAAGGTGAGGCGTGGCGGCGGCACGACGACACGTTCGGCCTTGCCGGCGTCGTGAGCGGCGCTTCGAGCTCGAACCAGAAATTCCTGGAGGCAGACGGGCTGGGCATACTCGCCGGCGACGGTGCGTTGACTTACGGCAGCGAAAAAGTTCTGGAAACCTATTATGATTTCCCAATCTGGAAAACTGTCCGGGGCGCCGTGGATTATCAGTTCATCAGCAACCCGGCATTCAATCGTGACCGCGGGCCGGTGTCCGTCTTCGGCGGAAGACTCCACTGGGAATTGTAATGAGTCGGTTTGCCTCTGGGGGCTGGTAGTCGATCGATCCCGTCGTGGAGTCAAGCAGGAGCTTGGGCAAAGAGCCAATAAGTTGTAGAAACGCTTTAGGATGGCGCAACCATGGATTTTGAATACACGCCCGAGCAGGAGACGTTTCGCGCTGAAGTCCGGAGATGGCTGGAGCAGAATCTGCCTCCCGAATTGTGCATCGACGATCCGATGGACGAGCGGATCGCGCCCAATCGGGAGATCTTCGAAAAGCGGCGCGCGTGGCAGAAGAAGCTCGCAGCAGGCGGATGGGTCGGATTGTCGT
>JASHZA010000079.1 GCA_030042765.1 Candidatus Binataceae bacterium
CGAGCAGCGGCAGGAAGCCAAGGACCTCGCGCATCGGCTCCTTGATGCCCTGCGCCCGGACGACCGAACGGTTATGATTCTGAAGGAGGCGGAGAATCTGAGCGTTGCCGAGATTGCTCAAATCCTCGGTTGGAGCGAAGCAAAGGTGAAAATTCGGGCGTTCCGATCGCGCCAGTTGATGCGCAGACGGGCTGAGCAGATTCTCAACACTCGGCGCCGCAGGGCAGCAAAATGAATTGCTTCGAGAGTAGACAAGCGTTCGTGGCATACTGGCAACACACCCTGCCTGTGGAGCAGCGTGCCGCCTTCAACGCCCATTTACAATTTTGTGAACAGTGTGATCATTCGTTTCGCATTTTTGCCCTGAGCGCGCCGGTACTCCATTCCAGCAGCGAGCCGATGGTCGGGACGACGCGCCCGCGCGTGACCGTACCCCGGCGCCCATCGGTTGAAGCTCTTCGAGACCGTAACAGCCATAGTTTCGCGAGGCGTTCAAGGTGGGTGCTTGGCGCAGCGGGCGCGATGGCGGCGGCGGTTTTCGCAGTGTACGTCATGGCCGCGCGCCCATCATCGGCCGACGTGCTGGAGCAAACGATCACCGGCGACGATCCAAGCGTCGAGTTGACCAGTTTCACCACGGGCGAGATGCTCGAGCCCGACAGCGCCGCGCAGGACTCCAATCACCCGATCCTTCAGGAAACGCCCGTCACCGCGCAAGACGACTTTGCTGGGTAAGTTCAACCTCTCCGTCGCGATTGCGATCGTCGCCGGTCTCGCGATCGGTTTCGTGGCGACGACGTTTGTCTATAGCAGGAACCTGCTTCGCCTGCCCGGTGAAGGACCGTTACAACGAATGGACCGGCTGCTCAAGCTCACACCCGCCGAGAAGATCCAGATCGGCGAGGTGATGGAGGACACGCGCAGCAAAGTTCAGGAAGCGCGACGAGATTTTCAGCACCAGCGGCGCAAACTACTGCTCGACGCGTATGCTCGGATGAGAGCTACTCTGACGCCTGAACAGCAGCGGACCTTCGATCGCGATTTTGTGCCACCGAATTTCCAGCAACGAGTCGAGCATCAGCAGAGTGCGACGCCTGCTCCGGATTCGCACTAGGGCGAACTGATCTGGCGCAGCATCTGGTCCGCTTCTCCCGCGATGTTCGGATTTTTCACGCGATCGTCGCTGGCGACCTTCAGATAGCGAACGGCTTCGTCCCGATTACCCTCTTGCGCGTAGATTTCGCCCATCCGCAGCGCCGCGATCGACGATCCCGGATCGATTTCGAGCGCCTTGCGAAAGAACGGCATGGCGTCGTCGAACTTCGGCGGCGAATACGACATGTAGGCCTCGCCCATATTCAGATAGGCGCTGACCTCGCGCGGCTTGTACTTCACCAGCTTCTGGTAGACCTCCACCTCTTTGTCGAATTGAGATCGCGAGTTGTAGAACAGCGCCAGGTAGATGTAGGGCTCGTCCAGCATCGGGTCGACATCCGTAGCCTGCCACAGGAGCCTGACCGCTTGGTCGCTGTCGGTCATGTTGATCGCCGCCTCAACCAGGGCATGCGCCTTTACGGTGTTTGACTGTGCTGCATATGAAGCGGCGTCAGACGGCGCAGTGAGCGGCGGGGCGGGTGACGGTCCGCTCGCGACCACGTCGCCAGCGCGGCTCGAAGTGGCCAGCGCGACCATCGCCAGCATCCCCAGAATCAAGAAAGGTGAGAATCTTCGGCGCATAGAGCAATCGAATCGTGGCACGAATGGCCGAGGTTGCAAAGTCAAAGCCGCAACGCCATGTTCTAATCATAGGCTCAAAAGGCGCAAAACAGCCAAGGAATATGCAAACACGCTGCTACACCACCAACGACGGCCTGACCCTGAATTGCCTCGACTATGGCGGCCATGGGCAGCCCCCGATTCTCCTCGTTCACGGCGGCTCCGCTCATGCCCATTGGTGGGATTTCGTGGCTCCCGCCCTGACTGACCGCTTTCATGTACTTGCGCTGGACCAGCGCGGCCACGGCGACAGCCAATGGACCCAGGAATGGGCCTACGGCACGCGGCACTATCTGGCCGACCTGGAAACCATCATCGCGACCTGGGGTTTTGGCGCACCCGTTCTAATTGGCCATTCGATGGGCGGTCATAATGTGATGGTCTATGCCGGCCTGCACAGCGAAAAGCTGCGGGGGATGGTGGCGATCGACAGTCCGGCGAGCTATCCCGACTACGCGGTGAAGTTTCTGCGTGACCTTGGCGCACGTCCGGGACGGCGCTTCGACTCGCTGGCCGCGGCCTGTGAGGCGTTCCGCACGATTCCGGACGATACGGTCGCGACTCCCGAAGTTATGCGGCACATCGCTTTGCATTCCTTCCGCCAGGAGGCCGATGGCAAATGGGCGCACAAGATGGATCGGCGCACGATGATCCGGGAGCCGATCAGCGCATGGCGGACTCTCCCGGACATCAAATGTCCCGCGTTGTTCGTCCGTCCCGAACATAGCGCCCTGCGCGAACTGGCAAACGATTTGGTGGCGCAGATGCCGCACGCGCGGCTCACAATCGTGCCCAACTCCCACCATCACGTGCTGCTGGACAACCCGACCGGTCTGACTGCCGCGCTCAACGAGTTTTTGAACGGGATTCGATGAGCGAGCCGTCGAGCCGCTTTGTCGAAGGCTTGCCGCGCCTCCATTACCTCGAATGGAATCCTGACGGCGCCCGCCCGATCGTCCTGCTTCACGGAACTTCCGCCAACGCCTGGTGGTGGCAGCCGGTCGCGGAAGCGATGCGTTCCGCCGGGATGCGCATGCTCGCTCTCGACCTCCGCGGTCATGGAGACAGCGGATGGGTCCGGCCGCCGGCCTACTCACCCGCCGACTACGCCGACGATCTCGCACGTTTGATCGAGACTTTGCGGCTCGATCGTCCCGTCGTAATCGGGCATAGCATGGGCGGAATCGCTGTCATCGCCTTCGCCGAACGCTACAGGGAACTGGCCGGCGGAGCGGTGGCGGTCGACGTCGCGATCAGTTCAGGCCAGCGGCGCAACCGCTTTCTGCGACGGCTCAAAACTCTGCCGGTAGTGCGCTATCCCGACCTTGCGACGGCCCGCGAGCGCTTCCGCCTGATGCCCAACGAGGGGGAGATCGCTCCCGCAATTCTCTCCGCGATCGCCGAACACAGCGTCACGCCCGGTGCCGACGGACGCTACACGATGAAGTTCGATCGCGAGAGCTTCTCGGGCAGTGACGGAATTGATGTTGCCGCCACAATAGGAAAAATCGATATCCCAGTATTGCTGGTAAGGGCCGAAATGAGCCGCATCATGGCGACCGAGGCCGCCGTCCGCGCTGTGCATTCCAATCAACACGTGCGGCTGGTCACGATTCCGAACGCGCATCATCACGTTCTGATCGAGCGTCCGGAGCTTCTGGCGGACGCCATCCGCGGCTTTATCACCACCCTCCCGCAATAGCGCTCCGTCCTCGACATTGCGAGATGAAAGAGGAGAGCTGGAAGCGGACCGCCCGAGGAGCAGATCGCTACAGGTCGCGTTCCATCAAACGATGGGCGATACCGGCCTCCTCGAACACTTCGCCGACGGGGATGTAACCGTTCTTGAGGTAGAAGCCCTCCGCGGTCATCTGCGCGTGCAGGATCGCCTTTCGGAAACCCTGCCTGCGCG
>JASHZA010000080.1 GCA_030042765.1 Candidatus Binataceae bacterium
AACCAGCCCAAGCGCTAACGCGATCCATACCGCAAGCCGCATTCGCATTCGGCGTTCCTCCTTCGATCCGACTCTGCCGGCGAGCAGCGGGCATCCGGGCGTGGCGTTGGTCATCTACCGCGCCGCCTTGCGCGCTGTTTTGCCGTTGCCATTCTTCGTCTCGTTGCGCGGGCGCCGCGACGGCCACAACGTCACGATCCAGTAGCAGGCAATGCCGAGCATGGTTGAAGTGATAACCGGCGGGCCCAGTTCGTCGGGTCCCGCGATTCCGCCATGTGCATGAACGATCGACGCTGAGGCGAGGAGCCACAAGCCCGCCACCATCGCACCACGCATATACCGGTTGCTGCCCATGTTCATTGCCTTCGGCGTGCCTCGTATCAGTAGGTCTTGAGGTAACGGCCGATGGGCCAAACCGCGAGATAACGCCCGATTAGCTGTCCCACCCAGTAACCGATCGCGGCGAGCGTGCCTCCGAAAAGCAGCGACACATATTGCGTCTCACCAAGGAAGCTGCGCAGCGCGCCGCGTTCGATATGGCGCAGATATTCGGGAGTCTGCGAGCGGATATACGCGATTCCCTGAACGTCCGACACCGTCATGACGTGATGCATGAACTGCGCAGGCTGGAGGAATGGGGCCAACGGAATATAGTTGAAGCCCCAGACCAGAATCGCCCAGGCCCCTCCCCCGACCAGCGACGTGATCACAAAGCTCCGCGTCTTCATCAGGATCCAGTCGAGGATGATGGCGGCGGGCACGGTCGAGATCGGCCACACGAAGTTCAGCGGATAGGTTTCAGCGACGTGCCACTGGAAGTATCGACCTACCCACGAGGCCATAAACAGACAGACACAGGTGTACGTTGCGCCGGTGGGGAAGCGCCACGCGACCCACTGAATCCATTGCAACGCCGACGGGATAATTATAGTCGCGAAAGCGGTGACTACCGGCCACCACTGCGCGTCCTTCCAGTCGGTCCAGAAATCCC
The DNA here is from genome assembly GCA_030042765.1 of Candidatus Binataceae bacterium. Classification (GTDB taxonomy): domain Bacteria; phylum Desulfobacterota; class Binatia; order Binatales; family Binataceae; genus JASHZA01. The sequence goes on from JASHZA010000080.1 coordinate 992, forward strand.
AGTCGCCCGCAAACAACAGTTTGGTGATGTCCGCCGCACCGGCGACGATGAAAATCGCCGTGATCCAGAAGACCACATCCCAGGTGCGGTCGATGTAGCGGTACTTCACATTCAGAAGATCGCGTAATTCCAGGCGGCGCTGTTTTTCCGCCGCCGCTGCGGCCGCCGCTGAAGGTGCTGCTGTAGCCATGCTTCCCCCTCCCGGCCGCTGGAGCCGGGCGCTTCGTCGTCAGATTATCGGCCGCCGGCCGCGGCGGTTTGCTGAGGCAATTCCCGCACCTTCGGCAGCTCTTTTTCGATTCCGAGCAGACGCAGGATGGTCTCGCCCCAGACCGCGAACATTCCCCCGGCCAGCCAGCCGTAGGCCACGAACGGCCAGTGGAACGGTACCGAGAAAAACTCTTCGGAGAGCCACAGGCTGTGGCCCCACTCGTTGAAGGCGACTTGCACGAATTCAAGGACGGCCGCGGCGATCAAAAGGAAAAACGACCACGGAAAGCCTTTCTCGGCTCCGTACACCGCGGGAATCCTGAAACGGCCATAAAGGTAGGCACCCAGCGCCAGTACCACGGAGAGCGGGAAGAAAAAGTAGAACATCGGAATATGCGTGGGAGTCAGTGCCGTGTCACGCACCATGGTCTGATGCCACGCGCCGTCCCAATTAGGCCAAAAGCTCGCCTCGATATAGAGCGAGAGGCTGGTCGCGCCGATGATGCCCCACAGAACGGCGATGCGCCGCACCTCCTCGCGAGGCGTAATTTCCTTGCCCTTCAGCGCCTGCCCGGTTCGCACCAGCCATCCGTACCAGATGCCGGCGAACGCTCCGACCGACAGCAATTCGCCCCAGAACAATGTGCGATAGTGCAGCGTGAAATCACGGCTGGCGGAATTCAGGCCAGCGGTGAACGCGAAATTGTAATCCCAAATCCACAGGAAAACGTTGCAGGCGAGCAATGCGGCGCAGGACCAAAAAAGAGTCCGCCAGCCACCTAGCCAGTCAGTCGGGCCATAGCCGGCTTCTCCATCCGTCCTCATGGAGTCCATAATTTTAGTCCTCCTCAGCCCAAGACCAGTGCATTCTGCGGTTTACACCGCATTTGCGCTCATGGTCAATGGCGGCTTACGATTTGCTGTCGCGCCTTGGCGGGCCCGATCCCCACTCCATTTGGATGAGAGCGGTCGCGCCGCCAGGCCCGTACTTGAGGAGGAGGTCGCGCAATGAAGGCCTTTGTCATGAAGGGACTGGATCGCGTTGGCTTCGCCGAGAAGCCAGTCCCTCAGCCCGGACCGAACGACGCGATTGTGCGCACGACGCGTGCGCTGATTTGCACCTCGGACGCTCATACCGTGCACGGCGCGATTGGCCCACGGGAAAACCTCACTCTCGGCCACGAGGCGGTCGGTATCGTCCATCAGGTCGGAAGCGAGGTTCGCCGGTTCAAGCCGGGGGACCGCGTGGTCGTCGGGGCGATTACTCCCGATTGGGGAGATCCGGCCTCGCAGGCCGGACATTCCTCGCAATCGGGGACTGCGCTCGGCGGCTGGAAATTCGCGAACATCAAGGATGGCGTGTTCGCCGAGTATTTCCACGTCAACGACGCCGACGCGAATCTCGCGGCGATTCCGCCCGGCGTACCGGACGAGGCCGCCGCATACTGTTGCGACATGCTGTCGACGGGTCTGATGGCCGCGGAAAACGCCGACATCCCGATGGGCGGCACAGTCGCGGTTTTCGCTTTGGGACCAGTCGGCTTGATGGCGGTGGCGGGAGCGCGGCTGCGCGGCGCGGGTCTTGTGATCGGCGTCGATTCGGTGGCAAAACGCGCGGAACTGGCGCGCTACTACGGAGCCGACGAGATCGTCGATCACAGCCGCGAGGACGTGGTCAAACGTATCGTCGAGATCAGCGGCGGAGGCGGCGTCGATGCCGCGATCGAGGCGCTCGGCGGCAACGAACCGTTCGAGAACGCGATTAAGGTGACCAAACCCGGCGGAACGATCTCGAACGCCGGCTATCACGGCAAGGGCGACTTCGTGAACATCCCGCGGCTTGAATGGGGCGTGGGGATGGCTGAAAAGACTATCCGGACCGGCTTGTGCCCGGGCGGGCGCTTGCGCATGGAGCGGATGCTGCAATTGATTCGTAGCGGCCGGATCGATCCGACGCGGATGACGACACATTCCTTCGGCTTCGATCAGCTCGAGCAGGCGTTTACCATGATGGATCGCAAACTGGACGGAATTATTAAGCCGCTGATCACGTTTTGATCCGGAGCGGTCCGCGGCAGGATGCTACGACTCACTTCCGCCAATCGTCCGCGCCGCAGTTGAGCTGCTGCATACGTAATACAGGTATGGATCCTCCGTGCAGCGGCCGTATTCGGACGCCGTCAGCCAACGGCCGTCGATGCCGACAATTTCGACCGCGCTGAAGTCTGCGCGCCGAAGCTGTACGAGCTGTTTTTCCACCGAGATACAGTAGGTCAGCATCTGGTAGTTGTTCGCGGCGTCATTCAGGATGGCGTACTCGTCGTTATACCGCTCGTGCTTCCGGTTGAGGAAATAATTTCCGATACCGACGGGGTAGGACGCGATTCTTCCGAAGAACTTGAGCGG
>JASHZA010000081.1 GCA_030042765.1 Candidatus Binataceae bacterium
GTCTGCTTATCAATTATCCGTGGCCTGGCAACGTTCGCGAACTCGAAAATACGGTCGAGCGTGCAGCGATCCTGGCGGAGACCGACGTCATCCACACTCACGACCTCCCGGAAAAGCTGCATAACGCCGCTCCGGCGGCGAGCACCGGACAAGGCGGGACGGGCATTACGCTCGAGGAGCTCGAACGCGAGCACATGCGCCGCATCCTAAAAGCGGTCAAGGGCGACAAGGTCAAAGCGGCGCAGGTGCTCGGCATCCACCTCTCGACGCTTTACCGGAAGGTTCAACGGTATCGGCTGGATAACGAAGGGCAACCCTCGTCGCCGGCCAAGCCCGCGATGCAAACGGCCTGAAAGGGGCGAACATCGGACGAATATTCCAGCCGGGCTGAGCCATAGCAATCGCTGACCCCGGCGGGTAAGCTTGATTAGTTGAACCTCGCCGCAAGGCTGGTTCGAGGAATAATAGAAATGGACCTTTTTGCACCCTCTCATTTGCTGATCCTGCTGGTGATCGTCCTGATCATTTTTGGGCCAAGCAAACTTGGCGACGTCGGCGGCGCTGTCGGCAAGGCGATTCGCGACTTCAAGCGCGCGATGAACGAAAACGAGACGCCGGCCCCGACCAAAACCGCCGCCAATTCGCCTGAAGCATCCACCACCGAAAAACCGGTAAATCCTTCCTGAATCCGCGTTGAATCGAGTAAAAGGCTGAACCCGCCGCCATTGATGGCGCACCGTCAACTCCGTCCGCGCAGTCCAGACTGATGCTGACGCGCTTCGCGCGCGGTACCGGGATCGGGCGGATTAGCTATTATCTGACGAATCGACTGACTAATCGCCGGTGCGGTCGGAATCCGCACCGCGATGTGGCTTAGGCGCTTTTCTGCCCTTTCCTAGGTAATTTTCCTATACCAACTAGGTAATATCCTGATTGGGCTGACGCTCCGCTTCGGATAGCTTCCGACTCGTTCTGTTTCGCGCACTTTCGCCAGGCCGGCGGGATGCGTCGATGCGGACAGGAGAACCAGCGTGGACGAAGAAGCCTCAGGCGGAAAGCAGCCCATCCACCGGCGCGAGGGGAGCGCCGCGGCCCGGGGGGCCTTTGCGCTGGGCCGCGAGGCGCTGGGCAACCTGGCTCATGAACTGCGCACTCCGGTCCAGGTACTGATCGGTTATCTGGATATTCTGCGCAACGATCTCGACGGCGAATTGGGATCGCAGGCGCGCGAGCTGATCGGGCGGATGCAGGTCAACGTCCAGGAACTGGCGCAAACGGTCGACAATTTGCTCGAGTTCGTGCTGACCGAGGCGCATGCACAGTCGCATCTCGACGAGAACATCAGCATCGGCAGCCTGATCGGCGACGTTCAGCCGGCGATGGAAGCGGCCAACCTGAGAAAGGGACTGAGGCTGCAGTTCGACCTCAGCGAAGCGCCCGCAGCGATCAGGGCACCGCGGCACGCTTTGCGCTCGATCATCCTAAATCTCGCCCTTAACGCAATCAAATTTACCGAGACCGGGAGCGTTACGGTGGCGGTTCGTGATGCCACCGTCGCGGGCAAGGGCGCGATCGAGATCGAGGTTAGAGATACCGGGCCGGGACTCAGCCGGGCCACGCTCGAGCAGGCGCGCAAGCCGTTTGTGCAGCTATCGCGTTCGAATGCTCGGCGTCATCGCGGGCTCGGCCTGGGACTCACGTTAGTGCATCGCCACATAGCTGCGCTCGGCGGCTCGATCGAGTTGCGGCCCAAGGATGGCCAAGGCACGACTTTCGTCGCGCGCATCCCCGTTCGTCCGGTGCACCCGGCGGGAAGGCACGCAGCCGTCCCTCCATTGCCTCAAGTGCAACCGCGCAAACCGTCACCCGGGGCCCGCCATTAGAGAGCATTCGGGATCTTCCGGCGCGCGCCGGTCAGCGATAGTGGCGCATGAGGCCAACGACGACTCCGCGTATCGCAAGTTCGTTTTCGTTGACGAAGATCGGCTCCATCGAGGCGTTCGCGGGCTGAAGGCGGACACGTCCGCCCTGCTCCGGATAGTATTTTTTGACTGTTGCCTCGTTGTCGATGAGGGCGACGATCGTCTCTCCCGGATTGGCCGCCTCCCGGCCTTCAACGATTATGTAGTCGCCGTCGCGGATCCCCTCTTCGACCATCGATTCGCCTTTGACCCGCAGGCAAAAGGTATTGTCGCGCCGAATGAACTCATCGGGAACCGCGATCGAATCATTTCCTTCAATCGCTTCGATCGGCAGTCCGGCCGCGACCTGCCCGAGCAGTGAGATCCTTCGCGTCGCCCCCTGATCGCCGTTCTTCCCGGCGATTTCGAGCGCCCGGCTGTGATTGTGCATCCGCTTGATGACGCCTTTGGTCTCCAGATTCCGCAGATGCTTGTGTACGGTGGCCAGGGAAGAGAGGCCGAAGTATTCGCCGACCTCGGCCAGCGTAGGCGCGTAGCCGTGCTCCCCTATATAGTGGTCGAGGTAATCAACCATCTGCTTTTGTCGCTTGGTCAGAGTCGCCATGATGCACCTCCACGCCGCATTATGAGATAATGGCGAAAATCAGGCGAAGCGGCAAGCATTTTTTTTCGATATGGCGAGAATTCGAATACTTTTCGAGAGCGGCGAGCCGGAACAGATCGTCGAGTTCAATCCGGCCGATGCGCCGTTCCAGCACGACGGGCAGCCGGGTTCGATTCTGGACGTCCTGCTCGGCCATCGCATCCATCTCGAGCACGCGTGCGGGGGTAACTGCGCGTGTACGACCTGTCACGTGATCGTTAAGCAAGGTCACGACAAGTTGTCGGAAGCTTCCGAGCAGGAGGAGGACTTGCTTGACCGTGCGCCGGGATTGACTCCCACCTCGCGGCTCGGATGCCAGGCGGTGGTCGAGGACGCCGGCGCCGAGATTGTGATCCTGGTGCCTCGGTATACGATCAACCAGGTAAGCGAAAGTCGCGGCGAATGAGCGGCGAACCACGAGCAGGCGGGCGACCGTCGTACCAGGCGCGAATCGAGCGCATTCTCGACCACGCGCAGGATACACGGTCGCTATTTCTCCGAATTGTGGAGGGTGCGCGCCCTCGCTGGACGCCTGGCATGTTCATCTCGATTTCGATTCCGTTGGCGGACGAAACGCGAGTGCGTCCCTACACGATCGCGTCGAGTCCCGAGGATGGCGATCTGTTTGAGATCGTTTTCAACCGGGTACCCGGCGGCGCCGGGGTTGCCTGGCTGTTCGAGCGCAAAGCCGGAGATGAGATTAACTTCACTGGGCCGTTTGGCGCGTTCACGCTCGAGCGCGCTCCGGAGCGCGAGCTGGTATTCATTGCCGAGGGTACGGCGATCGCGCCGATCCGGCCGATGCTAAGGCGGGTATTTGAACAGAAGCCCGGTCATCCGGTGCGCCTGTTGTATGCGGCGGACCGCGTCGAGCATTTGCTGTTTCGCGGCGAAATCGAAGGCCACGCGATAGCGCATCCGCAGTTTCAATTCGAGACCATCATTGCCGACGGCGGCCAGGAAGCGCTGTACGCGCGGATAATGGCAGAGGTGGAGCGCCGATGGGTCGTGACGGACAACGATCGCATGCGCCACTTTTATGTCTGCGGCATCGGCGCGGGAGTCTTGAGGATCCGCGATCTTTTGCGCGGCGCCGGATATGAGCGGCGCGCCGTGCGTTACGAACAGTGGTGATGCGCTATCAGGCCAGCGGCGGCGGCGTCTTCCAGCAGGGACCGGCCTTCGGCAGCATCGCGGGCAACGGGCGTTGCAGCAATTCCTCGAACCAGCGCGAGGTCGCTACCAGCGCGTCGAGATCGACGCCAGTCGCGATTCCCATTCCTTCGAGCATGAAAACCAGATCATCCATCGGGATATTCCCGGTGGCGCGCGGCGCGAAGGGACACCCGCCGGCGCCGCCGGTCGACGCGTCGAGCACATCGGCTCCACCCCGGACCGCCGCATAAGCGTTGGCCAGCCCGACATTTCGCGTGTTGTGCAAATGGATTCCGATGCGCGTGCCTGGAAATTCCTGGCGGGCGCGCAGCAGTATCCGCTCGATTTGCGGCGGCACCGCCATCCCGACCGTATCGGCGAAGTCGACCTCGGCTGCGCCAGCCTCCACGAATCGCGCGGCGAGGCTCAGCACCTGCGCCGGATCCACCGGACCTTCGAAGGGACATCCGAAGGAAGTTGCGATCGCACCGGTGAGCTCGACGCCGTCGCCGCGTGCGCGCTCGAAGATCGGCTTGTACGAGTTCATGGTTTCCTCCGGCGACGCGTTCGCGTTCTTTCGATTCATCGTATCGGTCGCGGCGACGACGAGGCGGATGTAACGGGCGCCGGCGGCGACTGCGCGATCGTAGCCGCGGTCGTTGAGCACGAGCACGATCGGGCGTATGTCCGGAATGCGCGCGGTGGCGCGGAACACTTCCTCCGCGTCGGCCATCTGCGGAACCCACTTCGGGCTCGCGAATGAAGCGACTTCGATCCACCGCAATCCGGCTTGCGCCAGCCGCCGAATCAATTCCAGTTTTTGCGCGGAGGAAAGCATCAACTTTTCATTCTGGATGCCATCGCGCGGCGCCACGTCGACCAGTGTGAGTGATTGCATCATCGTGCCTCCAGGTTTACGTTCGCCAATTACGGCAGCTTGTTTGCGACCGCGCCGTCCTTGTCGAAGAGCTCAAGAGTGGAGCTGCCGTCCGTCATTTCGCTTAGCATAGCCGACGCCCTGCCCTGATCAGTGCTCAGCAGGAAAGTGGCGCGGCCGTCGGGCTGAAGCCCGAGCATCGCGCGGGGCTTCGCGTTCTGGTCGGCAAAGCCGAATTCGGGTGTGCCGTCGGAGTTGAGCGTGAGGAGCGAGCGCCAGTTGCCCTGGCCGTCGTAGAGCGCGACCGCAGGCTGATCGTGCCGCACCTCCATCCGTAGCAGCCGGTTGCCGTTGTGGTCGCCGAGCGTGAAGGCGGGTTCCCCATCCTTGACGGCGATTTCGGCCCGGGTGGTGCCGTTGGTGTTGAAGAAGGCAAAGGCGGCGAGGTCCCCGTTGGCCGCCACGTTCATCACCGCGACGGGTTTGCTGTTCTTGTCCGAGAAACCGAAGATGGAGGTGCCGTCAGGCAGCACGCCGAGCTGGGCGCGCGAGATGCCGGCGTTGTCGTAAACGTCGAAGGCTGCGAGACCGTGCGCGCTGATGCTCAAGCCGGCGCGGCGCTTGCCAGAGGGATCAATCAAGGCGAAGTTGCGTGCGTTGACGGCGTCGGCGACGGTTTTGCCTGCACCGAAATGCCCCATCGTACCCATCAAGAGCGCACCGCCGACGACTCCACCGGCCAGTGCGGCGACGACCAAGAGCAAGCGATCCTTCCAGCCCATCCCAGATCCTCCCGGCAGGTGAAATATTTCACCCTGCCCAGCAGAGCAAAAAAGTGGGAAAGTTGACAGTAACTCTAACGGGTCGTCCGCGCGGAATGACCTGCTATGGGACGCGCAAATCAGGCGAAAACCGATCAGGCGTATCGGGCGGGGACGGTCAGGCGTACCGGGCCAGAACGCTCAGGGCTTCGCGGAAGCCGGGCACGCGGAGCGCGCGGCGGAGCATACGCTCGCGCTCGAGGCGGCGCGCTGCGGCGTCGACGAGGGCGGGGTCGATACCGAGGATGCGGGCGACGGTGCGCTCGTTGCCGAAGGCGGCAATTTCGAAGTAACGGCGCACGATGCGATAGGCGGCCTCGCGCGGGGCAAGCGAGCGGGCCTCGCGAATCTCCTCGGGCCATCGATGGTCCACGGTATCCCAGACATAGGTGAAGGGGTCGTAGCGTTCTTCGACCTTGAGCGCGAGGAATTTCTCCTGCAATTCCTTCATCGCACGGTCGAACTGGGCGCGGCGGCCCGGCTGCGCGTAACCGCTGGAGAGCTTGAGCGCCTTGGTTTCGGCGGGTCCGCGGCGCGTCAGCGCGTCCATCACGAGCTTGGCGCAATGCGAAAGCTGCCCTTGTTGGTAGAGCTTGTGATAACCGCCTGGGGCGATGCGCAGGCGAAGGAAAGCGGGCAGGGTCGAAAGCGCGATAAAGCCGGGGCGGCCCGCGATTACCTTGCCGTAGTAAACCGCCTTGCGTCCGGGCAGTGCGTCCTTGAGGTTCCAGGTCATGATGATGGCGTGGTCGTGCTGGATGTGCTCGGGGAGTTCAGGTTCGCGCCGACCCTCGATCGCTTCGCGCAGGCAGGGCACGCCGAGTCCGGCGGTGAAGGCGGCGCAGAAGCCAGTCTCGTTGATGAAGCCGAGCGCGCTTTTCTCGCCGGTCACACGGCGGGAGGGGAGGCGGCGGAAATGATGGTCGCGATGGCGTTCGAGGAGGTCGGCGAGCGAATCGGCGGGAACTGTCTCGGGAGAAGTCTGAGTGTATTCGGCCATGGTCTTCAATATTCTGCGCGGCTGGACTAGCGTGAAGGCCTGATTGTGATGCGCGCGGGCTCGGAAGGAAAGTCCAGCCGCGGCCCCAGCGTTACCCGTGGTCGAAGAGCCCTTTCCACGGCAGCGGGCGCCGAAACTGCGAATAGCCTATTGATATGACTACAGACCAGAACTCCAATACCGTCGAGGCGGTGCTCAACTACGCGGAGGGCAGCCGCCGCACGAGGCGGGTACCGATTCATGACGGACGAGCGACCCTGGGGCAATTCTCGCTCGATCGGGAGGGTTTCGAGCTGCGCCATTGCGAGACCGCGGTATCGAACTTTTACGACGCGGCAGAGGTTCGGGCGGTTTACTATCCGGAAGTCGAGCAACTGCTGAAGGTTGCCACCGGCGCGGCCAGCGTCGTGGCCTTCGAACATGACGTGCGCAGCGCGCCGCGACAAGGCGTCGGTGAGGTGCGCGGACCGGTTCACGTCGTCCATGACGATTACACCGAAAAGTCAGCCCCCGAGCGGGTGCGGTTGTATCTTGCTGAGAAAGCGGACGAGTTATTGCGTAATCGGTACGCCGTGATCAACGTGTGGCGGCCGATCAAGGGTCCGGTGCGGGACACGCCGCTGGCGGTATGCGACGCGCAAAGCATGGCCGCCGAAGATCTGATCCCGACCGAGCAGGGCGTCAAGCACGAAGTTTACCTGTTCAAGTTCCGCCGGCGGCATCGATGGTTCTATTTTTCGGAGATGCGGACCGAGGAAGCATTGCTGCTCAAGTGCTTTGACTCGAGCCGGGACGGCCGCGCGCGTTTCACGGCGCATACGGCGTTTGACGATCGGTCGGCACCGGCGGACGTTCCCGCGCGCGAGAGTATCGAGGTCCGCGCGCTGGCTTTTTTCGGCAGCTGAATAGTCGACGACACGGCGAGCGAGCCGGCGGGGCGCGTCAGGCGCGGAGTGCCCGGCGGGTGAGGGCGCCCCACTTCGGGAGCGGACGGTTCTCCGCGATCGCGAGAGCA
>JASHZA010000082.1 GCA_030042765.1 Candidatus Binataceae bacterium
GTTCGCCACCGCGTCCAGCGGAGCAACGACCGGCATGAGCGCCAGAGCTATCGCCGCGATCGGTGCCCTCGGAATCGCGGGCATCGGAGGCGGAGTGGCTGCAGCGATGGCCACGAGCAACTCTTCGGGCGGTTTCGATCCCATTCCCAGGTCTTCGGCAAGTTCTTCCCAGTAGGCCGTCGGCCGCCAACCTTGCAAAGCAGCCGATTCTAAATCCCTCGGCCGCGACCGTGTCGGCGATTAGCGGACGGCAAAGTAGCGCGCTAAGCTCTGCTCCGGTCCGGGACGATGCCGACCAAGGCGAAAATTTCGCGCTGGCGCGCGATGATTACGATTTCAATCGGCCTGGCCGCCGTGGTGGTGATGACCCTTGTCAATCGTATGCCCCAAGGGCCGCTGCAACATCTGGAGCTCATCGTGTCGGATCTCATGCTATACGCACACACCCCGCCGCAACCGACGGGGCTGGTGGCGATCGCCGCAATCGATGATCGGAGTATCGCGGAATTTGGCCGTTGGCCATGGGCCCGGAGCGTACACGCGCGCCTGGTGCATGCGCTTAAGGATTACGGCGTGGCGGTTATCGGTTTCGACGACCTCTTGAGCGAACGCGACCCGGCCGACGTGGAACGCGCGGCGATCGCGGATCAACTGCGACGGTCAGGGGTGGCCGATCCGGTGATTTTCGCCGAACTGGAAAAGAGCAACGATGGGATGTTTGCCGAGGCGCTCAAAGAGCAGGGCGAGACCTATCTGGGCGACACCTTCGGCGGCCATCGCACCGTTCATCGGGCAAACATCGACCTCTCCGCTTATCGCACAACCTTTCTCGACCCGCCGCCGTTGGCTTACGGCGTCGTGCGCAAAGAGCCTGGCGCGGCGCAAGAGACGATCGTCGCTGACGCCTACCTTCCGCCCATACCCCTGCTTAACACCGCGGCCCGCGGAAGCGCCTACGTGGATATCGATGAGGATTTAGACGGCGAGGCGCGGTCATACCCAGCTGTTATCCGCTTCAACGGGCGCTATTGCATGCCGCTTTCCTTTGCCTTGGCCGACGCCTACCTGAGGCATCCGCCGACCAGCATCGTGTTTTCGGCAGAGGGAGCCCGAAGCGCGAACATTGGCGACCGCGCGATCCCGCTGGACGATCTGGGCCGGATGATGATCCATTTCCGCGGTCCACCCGGAACGATAGCGACCTATTCCATCGCGGACATTATCAACCGGCGAGTGCCACCAGAGCAGCTTAAAGGCCGCATCATTCTGGTCGGCGCAATAGCACATGCGCTAGGGGACCGCTTCAACACCCCGAAAGGTGGAGATTTCCCCGGGGTCGAGATCCAAGCCAACGCGGTGGATAACGTGATCCGCGGCGACTTCATCTTCCGCTCGCGAGAAACAATGGCGGAAGAGGAGTGGGCCGGATGGATTCTCGGTGTCGCGATTAGCGTCGCGGCAGCCTTCGCGACGGCGTTGACCAGCGCGATGACGCTGGTGGTGCTGGCGCTCGGCTATCTGTTGTTCGTTACCTGGCGGCTGGCGTCCGGCGGCGCCCTGATCGGAATCGTTTTCCCGTGGTCTACGCTCGGGCTTAGCTATTTTGGGGCTGTAATCTATCGCTACGCCACAGAGGGTAGGGAGAAGCGCCATCTGCGGCGCGCGTTCGAACTTTATCTGAACCCGGACGTGGTCGCGTCCGTCGTCGACGATCCGGCGGGTCTCCGCTTGGGTGGCGAGCGCCGCCGCCTCAGCATCCTGTTCGCCGATATCGTCGGTTTCACTTCCCGCGCTGAGCGTTCGGAGCCCGAACCGCTGGTCGCGCTGCTCAACACCTACATGACCGTGATGACCAACGTCATCTTCGACAGCGGCGGCGTCGTTGACAAGCTGATGGGTGACGGGATCATGGCATTTTGGGGTGCGCCGGTGCACTTGCCGAATCCAGCGCGCAATGCGGTCGAATGCGCGTTGCGGATGCTCGAGGAATTGAAGGCGCTGGCCGCGCGCGATGATCGCTTCGAAGACGTAAAGATTGGAATCGGTATCTGCACCGGCGAAGCCGTGGTCGGCAACTTCGGCGGAGAAGGCCGTTTCGATTATTCGGTGATAGGCGACACAGTCAATCTGGCATCGCGTCTTGAGGGGCTGACGCGACAGTTCAAAGTGCGCTTGCTCGCCAATCGGGCGACGATCGACGAAGCAGGTGCGGGCTTTATCACCCGCGAGATCGGCCTGGTCAAAGTGAAGGGCAAGAACCAATTGGTGCCAGTCGTGGAAATCGCCGGACGTGAGGGTGATGGGGTCGACCCGTCGTACTACCTCCGTTTCAACCAGGCGCTCGAACAGCTGAGCCACGGCACTTCGCCTGAACCGAGTTTACGTGCGCTCCTCGCCGAGCGTCCGGACGATCAGGTAATCGCGATGTGCCTGGAGCGGCTGCGCGAGACCGACGGCGCGCCCGTGCGCGAGATGGTATTCGAATTCGAAACGAAATAGCGACTCGCCTCGGGCGTTCGCTCGGGTTCAGGCCTTCTTCTCGATATGGCCCCCGAACTCGTATCGCATCGCCGACAATATCTTGTTGGCGAAATCGGCGGCGCCGCGCGAAGCAAAGCGGTCGTAGAGTGCCGCGCTCAGCACGTGCGCCGGCACGCCTTCGTCTATCGCCGCAGCAACTGTCCAGCGCCCTTCGCCCGAATCGGAAAC
>JASHZA010000083.1 GCA_030042765.1 Candidatus Binataceae bacterium
ACCGCGAGCTGAAGAGGCTGCGTCAAGTAGCCGAGCGAATAAACCATCTCGAGGCGCACTACCAGGCGAAGAGCGACGGCGAATTACGCAGTCTTGTCGCCGAATGGAAGGCGCGGCTGAGCGCAATCGAGGAAAAAGACGACCGCGAGGACGCAACGTGGGAGCTGCTGCCGGACGTCTTCGCCGCCGTGCGCGAAGCATCCAAGCGCACCCTCGGCCAGCGCCATTTCGACGTGCAGTTAATCGGCGGAATGGTGCTGCATCAAGGCAAAATCTCGGAGATGAAGACCGGCGAGGGCAAGACCCTGGTCGCAACGCTGCCTGCCGTGCTCAATGCGCTGGCGGGTAGGGGCGTGCATGTGGTCACGGTCAACGACTACCTTGCGCGACGCGATGCCGAATGGATGGGGCATATCTACAACTTCCTTGGTTTAAGCGTAGGCGTAGTCGTACATGGAATGAGCGACCAGCAGCGCAAGGCGTCCTACAACTCCGATATCACGTACGGCCAGAACAACGAATTCGGCTTCGACTACCTACGCGACAATATGAAGTTCAACCTGGAGGACTACGTCCAGCGCGAACATTTTTATGCGATCGTGGACGAGGTCGACTCGATTCTGATTGACGAAGCGCGTACGCCGCTCATCATCTCAGGAGCTTCAGAGGAATCCACTGACACCTATTATGTCGTCGACCGGGTTATCCCGCGGCTCAAGGCCGAAGAACACTACACTATCGACGAAAAGCTGCGCACCGCCGCGTTGAGCGAAGAAGGAGTCACGCGCGCGGAGCAGTTGCTCGGCGTCGAGAATCTGTACGATCCGCGCAATATTCTGCTGGTCCATCATATGAGCCAGGCGCTTAAGGCGCACGCCTTGTTCAAGCGCGATGTGGATTACGTGGTGAAGGACGGGCAGGTAGTGATCGTCGACGAGTTCACGGGGCGGTTGATGCCGGGGCGGCGCTGGAGTGATGGGCTCCATCAGGCGATCGAAGCAAAGGAAAACGTCAAGATCGAATCGGAGAACCAGACGCTGGCGACGATTACGTTCCAGAACTACTTCCGCATGTACGGGAAGCTGGCTGGAATGACCGGTACCGCAGATACCGAATCCGTCGAATTCAAAGAGATCTACAACCTCGACGTCGTGCTCATCCCGACCAATCAGCCCATGATCCGCGAGGACAACCATGACGTCGTTTTCAAGACCGAGGCGGAAAAGTTCGACGCTGTAGTCGAAGAAATCAAGGACTGCTGGGAGCGGGGGCAACCGGTGCTGGTCGGCACGGTCTCGATCGAGAAGTCGGAGCGGCTGGCGAACCAGCTCAAGAGGACCGGCATCAGGCACAATGTGCTCAACGCCAAAAACCACGAGCGCGAAGCAGAGATCGTCGCTCAGGCCGGGCGTCACAAGGCCGTGACGATCTCGACCAACATGGCCGGGCGCGGCACCGATATCGTGCTGGGAGGCAACCCCGAAGGCCTGGCAGCGGCAGAGACGGGCACTCGCGAACCCAACGACGTGCAGTTTCAGGAAGCGCTGGCCAGGTATCGTGAACAGTGCGCCGCTGAGCGCACCCAAGTGCTGGAAGCAGGCGGGCTGCACATTCTAGGTACCGAGCGGCACGAATCACGCCGCATCGACAACCAGCTCCGTGGACGATCGGGGCGCCAGGGCGACCCTGGTTCGTCGCGCTTTTACCTCTCGCTCGAGGATGACCTGTTGCGCATCTTCGGCGCCGATCGGCTCAAAGGGCTGATGACCCGCATCGGCATGGAGGATGGCGTCCCCATCGAGCATCGCTGGATTTCGAAGGCGATCGAGAACGCGCAGAAGAAGGTCGAAGCGCACAACTTCGACATCCGCAAGCATCTACTCGAGTACGACGACGTCATGAACAAGCAGCGCGAGGTCGTGTACCATCGGCGCCGCGAGCTGCTCTCAGGCGCTCCGCTGAAAGACGATGTGCTGGACATGTCCCGCGAGCTGGTCGAGGCAATCGTCGAGGCGCATGCCGACTCGGAGCGCGACCCGTCGGAATGGGAATGGAAGGAAATCGAAGACGGCTTTTTCAAGCAATTCAAGTTCCGGCCCGGTTTTCGCGAAAACCTCAACGGCGCCGCGCTCAGCGTACCAGCGGATCTGATCGAGCTGGCGACCGAGCGGATCCAGCAGCTTTATGAGAAGCGCGAGGCCGAGTTCACCGAGCCGGTGATGCGGCAAATCGAAAAAATCGTGATGCTGCAGACGCTCGACGCGCTGTGGAAAGACCATCTGCTGGCGATGGATCATCTGAAAGAAGGGATCGGTCTGCGCGGTTACGGACAGCTGAACCCTCTCGTCGAGTACCAGCGGGAAGGCTTCGAGATGTTCGAGGCGTTGATGCAGGCGATGCAGCAGGACGTGATCGAAAAGGTTTTCGCTGTCGAAGTGCGGCGGGAACAGGACGTCGAGCAAATCGAGCAGCAGCAGCAGCAGCGGCCACAGAAGGTCGTCATGAGCCATGGTGGCGAGAGCGTTGATCAGGGGGCCCCGACGGTCAAACGCGAGGGCGACAAGGTCGGACGCAACGAGCCGTGTCCCTGCGGGTCCGGAAAAAAATATAAGCGTTGTCACGGTAAGTAGTCCCGACGGCACTTGCGCCGCCCCGGCGCGCGCGTATTAGATGGGCGGCTGGAGGTCGGCCGGATGGACGTAAGACTGGAACCCGTGGCAGTGCGCGGCTTTCGTTTCGCAGGCGTGGCGGCGGGTCTGCGAAAAGAGCCGGAGCGGAAAGACCTTGGCGCAATCGTCGCCAATTCGTCGGTAGCAGCCGCGGGCGTCTTCACCACCAGCCGGGTCAAAGCGGCTCCGGTATTGGTCGCGCAAGAGCGGGTGCGGCGGGGAAGGCTGCAGGCGGTCGTCGCCAACTCGGGTTCGGCCAACTGTTTCACGGGTAAAGCGGGAGTAAAACTCGCCCGCGACTCGTGCGCTGCACTGGCAGCGGCAGTCGGATGCGCGGAGGCACTAATCGCACCCTGCTCGACGGGAGTGATAGGCCGTCTCTACGACCTCGAGAAATACCGCGCCGGAATCGTCGAAGTCGCCAACTCGCTCAGGCCGGACGGTTTCGAGGATTTCGCGCGCGCGATCATGACCACGGACACTCATCCCAAGATGGCGTCGGCATCGGTCCGAGTCGGCGGCGCGGAGGTGACGATCGCGGGATGCGCGAAGGGCGCGGGAATGATCGAGCCGAAGATGGCGACGATGCTCTCCTTTATCGTCACCGACGCGGCGGCGCCGCCGGCTCAGCTTCGCGCCGTACTTAAACGGGTGCTGCCGGAAAGCTTCAACGCAATTACCGTCGACGGCGATATGTCCACGAATGACACGCTCTTGCTGCTCGCCAGCGGGGCCGCGGGAAACCGGACTCTGGCTGGGCGCGAGCTGCACACGTTCGAGGCCGCAGTTGGTGGGGTGGCCGAGACCCTGGCGCGCGAACTGGTTCGCGATGGCGAGGGAGCGACCAAGCTGGTAACGGTCGAAGTGCGCGGCGCTGGACGGACCGCCGAGGCTGAAAAGATCGCCCGCGCGATCGCGAATTCTCCGCTGGTCAAGACCGCGTTTTTCGGCTGCGACCCGAATTTCGGCCGAATCGCGATGGCCTTGGGTAAATCCGGTGTCGCATTTGATCTCGAGCGGCTTGAGGTGAGTCTGGCGGGGATCAAGATTGCGAGCCGTGGCAGCCTTCACGCTGATGCCCTGGCTGCTGCGGCCAGCAGGATGAAGGAACGCGAGTTCGATCTTACCGTGGACCTGAAGCAAGGCAAGGCCCGCGCTCGGATCATGACCTGCGACCTTAGCTTCGAGTATGTGAAAATCAACGCGGAGTATACGACCTGAAACGGCGGCAACAAGAATGTCTGGAGTGCAAGTGGCTGAATTCGTGAAAGTCGCGACAATGAGCGAAATTCCAGACGGCTGTGGCCGAACGGTCAAGATCCGCGGGCGCAAGATCGCGATCTTCAATTCGGGCGGACGGTTCTACGCGATTGACGGCGCCTGCCAGCATCGCGGCGGTCCGCTCGGCCAGGGCGAGGTCTACGGAACGCGCGTGGTCTGTCCCTGGCACGGATGGGAGTATGATTTTGCTGCGGGATGCAACGTGGACGATCCGGAGATGAAGCTTGTCTGCTTCGCTGTCAGGGTCAACGGCAACGACGTGTTCGTCGAACTCTAGTTACATCACAAAAGGAGCGAGGAACGAATCACACCGTGGCGTCCGGCACAAATGGAAACGGGAAAAGAGGCCGGCTGCCCGATTTTCTTGGTGTCGGGCCACCACGCGCCGCGACTTCCTGGCTCGACGCGGTGTTGCGCGGGCACGTCGGCCTCCCCCGGGATATCAAGGAAGTCGATTTCTTCGTCAAGAATTACGCGCGCGGGGTTGAATGGTACAAGGACTATTTCGCTGACTGCGATCGGGACCTGCCCATAGGCGAGATTTGCCCGAGCTATTTCGGATCCGAGGAGGCGCGTTCACGAATCAGCGAGCTTATCCCGAATTGCCGGATAATCTGCACGTTCCGCGACCCTGTGGAGATGACCTACTCGATGTACAAGCTGGCGCGACGTAACGTATGGACGCGGACCGACTTCGAGTCTTACGTGCCCCAGCAATGGCACAATCAGGCGGCAAGGCTCGCGAAGTGGCGGGCGACGTTCGGGGGAGAGCGCGTTCTGGCCTGCTTCTACGATGACCTCGAGGCGGATGCACAAAAGTACCTCGATCCGATATGCGACTTTATCGGGATAGCGCGAATTCCGATCGGAAAGTCCGCTCTGGCAAAGCAGCGTATTAATACGTTCGCCCGGGAACCGCGTAGCGCATGGATTGCCCGGCGTGCGCGCAAGTTGCGCGATTCACTCGAGACGCGCGAGGCGTATGGTGTGATCAATCTCCTGACCCGGGTCGGCTTTTGGCGCTTTTGCTTCGAGGGGGGGGAGGAATTCGCGCCGCTTGAGCCAGAACTGGAGGCTCGGCTGCGCGAGCGCTTCCGCCCCGCAATCGAAGAGCTGGAGGAAGTGGCCGGACGCGATCTCGCAGCCTGGAAGAGCTGCCGACGCCACGCACCTGCGGTCAGTACACCCGCGCGACCGTAACGCGGACACCGCCTACCGGAAAGTAGTCTTGCGATGATGCGCCTGTTTGGCCGTAAAGGCCGCGAGAACGTGCGGGACGATCTGCTGCGCAAGATGGGGCGCGGAGGCGTATGCGCGGAGATCGGCGTTTTCCGCGGCGACTTCTCCGAACGAATCCTGCTGATCTCGCGACCCCGCCGACTCCATCTGATTGACCCCTGGAAGTTCGAGCCTGGCCCGGTATACGAACAGTCGCTTTACGGCGGCGCTCACACCAATGGGCAGCCCGCAATGGACGCGGTCTTCAACTCAGTGCGCGAGCGCTTTGATCACGAAATCCAGGTAGGCACCGTCGTGCTCCATCGAGCGGTAAGTGACGAAGCGGTCGGGCAATTCGAGGACGAATATTTCGACTGGGTGTATATCGACGGCAACCATCTGCGCGAATACGTCCTGCGGGACCTCGAGAATTACTATCCGAAGGTCAAGCCGCGGGGCTATATCGCCGGCGACGACTACGGAGTCGAAGGTTGGTGGAAAGACGGTGTTACCCAGGCAGTCGAGGAATTTGCCGCGCGCGGCGGATGCGACAAGCGGCTCACGCGCGCGGGCCAGTTCCTCCTTCGAAAGAAGCGGCGATAGGCCCGGCGACTGCTGCCGGCTTAGACCAAAGCTGATAGCGTTATTCGATGCCCCGCGTTTCGGCGATAATCCCCGTCTACAACGGTGCAGCAACGATCGCTGAGGCTGTTGAGAGCGCGCTCGCCCAGAGTTGGCACGACTTGGAAGTAATAGTGGTCGACGATGGCTCGAGCGATGACACGCGCGCAATCCTCAATCGATACGGTGACCGCATCCACCTGATCACGCAGAGCAATCGCGGGCCGGCCGCTGCACGCAATGCGGCCGCTCGTATCGCCACCGGTGAGTATCTTGCCTTTCTCGATGCCGATGACCGCTGGCTGCCAACGATGATTGAGCGGTGCGTGGGTGAGCTCGAGAGTGCGCCGGAATGCGTGCTCGCATATGCAAATCTCACAGTGGTCGACAGCGGCGGGCGTACGCTGGGAACCTCGCTTATCAACGGCGACACAGCCCACGCACCTACACTGAAGGAAATGCTCGGACAGATGTGGCCGATAATGACCAGCAGTGTTGTGATAACGCGGGCTGCATTCGACCGGACGGGTGGATTTCGCGAAGAGTTCGCGCGGGCGAGCTTCGAGGACATCCATCTTTGGATGCTTGCGCGGGAGCAGGGCCCGTTTCGCTATATTCAGGAACCAATGGCCGTATGGCGGTTTTCGCTATTCCCAGGCCGGCTGAAGAAAGCCGGTGGCAACATTGCAGCAGGAAAAGTGCTCGACCGAATCATGCGCGAGCGTTGGGGAGTGTCGGCCGGTCCGCTGCTCAAGACACGGGCGCGAGCCGCACGCAGCATCCTGGGTTATATCGGACTGCTCGCGATACGCGAGGGCGACGCGAGGCGCGCGCGCGAGGCCTTCGGCGACGCGCTGCGGATTGACCCGTGGCGGGTGCGGAACTATCTGCGTCTGATGCGCACATACCTTCCAACGCGGCTCGCGCGAGCGCTCAGCGGGAGGACGGGACGAGCGTCGAGCACGCCCGCGCGACTCCGATAACCCGGCCGCAGGCAGCTTTCACCTGTTTTGAAAGGCTAGCTCGAAGGTGTGTCAACACGCGCACGGACTTCGAGAAGGCCAAAGCTCCTAAGTTTGCGCGGGTAGCACGACTCGACGGCGCTAACTGCGTCGCGCGGCATCGCAGCAAGTCCGAAAACAATCAGGACGTGTTCAGGCCCGCATCCGGATCCGGCCGAAATTGCTATCGCCGACTCGTCCCGCGGGAGATAATAGAGCACTGGGGCCAACGCGGCCGCCGGCAAAATCGCGATCCTTTCTCCTCGTTGTACAGAAGAAGCTGCGACTCCCGCTGCCTCGCGCCATCGGAAATACTCGGGCTTTTGCCAGTCGCGATACACATGGGCCAACGATTGTGCAATCACGACCGCCGCGAGCCCGTAGCGCAAACCGTCGCCTGGCAAAGAGGCAAGCCCCAGCGCGACCAGAGCAAAAAACGCGACGAAGCTTAAGAGCACATAGCGAACCACCATGAACGGTGTGATCGTGTAAGAGACGGCAAGTGCCAAGGCGAATGGCGTAACCAGCCACAACAGAACAAAGACGGTTCCCTGTCTAGCTCGACTCCACTGATGCCAAACTCCAAAGGTCGCGAGCCCAGCGAACGGCCAAAAAGCTGCATTGCCTGATACTGTTCTCAATGCCCTCAAGGGCCACCATGGGGGCTGTGGCTCGATAAAGTCCAAAATACCTCGGTGGAAGGCACCGGCCCCGGCGCCAACTGCGGTCACCAACAACGGAGCAAACAGGACTGCGGCCAGGGCCAATGCTATTGCGGGTCTTGAAAGCGAAATCGACTCACTGCGCCCGCGTTCCGAATACCATAGATAGACAAGCCATAGGGTCTCACCGGCGAAGAAGGACACCATCGCGTAATGGCTTGCCACCGCTAGCGCGGTAAGGATCGCGGCCGCAATATAGTTCAAGGTGCTTTTTCGCCGATGCGTACGGACGAAGAAAAATATCTGAGCGAAAACCAGCGCGAGCACCAACGAGTACATCCGTGCAACGCGCGTTGACGCAACCATTTGAAGGTTGCACGCGAATATCAGGGCCGCGAAGGCAGCCAGGAGTTCCGGCGGAGGATGGGGACCCTGATCCAGCAAATGGAAGATTTCACGGACCGCAGCAAAGAGCAGTAAAATCGCTAACGTCCCAAGAATCGCCGAAAGTGCGCGCATCGCGACTATGCCGTCGCCGAACCGGTTGATCCAGGCATGCAAAACGATCTCATAGACCCCGAGAGTCCCGGGCTCGTACCGCAGACCCGTTCTGATGACGCCCGCGATCGTGGGAGCGCGTGCAGCAAGCCATAAGACGGCTTCGGATTGGTCCAATTCGGTGGCATCCAGATGGTAGAAGCGCAGTCCGCCGCCGAGAATTAGCGCGACACCCACGATTGCCATTGCGGCCCTCCACGAGGAACCAGAAGACGGTTGCTCAGGCCACGCACCTTCAGATTTGGCAAAGTGGGGCTCAGCGGTCATCTCGTGACTACATTCCTTATCCTGACTCGGGGCTTGAGACTTTAATCAAGCCGGAGCGGCGCGCGATAATCTCGTCGAATTATTCAACAGCTGATGGCAGGATAAAAGACTGGGCCGCGCTCACAAGCTTGGAACACACTAAACGGAGATGAGCCTACGCGCCAGTTGCGATCGATATCGGGGAGACGCAGGCATGTCTACCGAATTTGCGAGGGACAGTGCGATGAGCGTGCGGACCGCAGGCCGACTGCCGGATTTTATCGCGGTGGGCCCGCCGCGCACAGCTACCACTTGGCTGGAACGAATCCTCGAAGGCCACGTCGGACTCCCGGAGGGCATCAAGGAAACAGATTTCTTTGGCGGACGCTACGAGCTGGGCATCGGATGGTACGCTGCGCACTTTAGCAGATGCGATCCGGCCCTGCCGATCGGCGAGATCTGTCCTGTCTACTTCGATTCGCCGGCGGCGCGGGAGCGTATCGCGCTCCATCTTCCACAGTGCAGGATAATCTGCACACTGCGCGATCCAGTCGAACGGTTGTATTCGCACTATCGGCTCCTCAGACGCGAGGGATGGATTGGCGAGATAACGCTCGAGCAAGCCCTGGCGAAGGACCTGAAGTGGAATGGACCGGGGAACCTGCACGGATCCAACCGCTATGCGGCACATCTGCGAGAATGGCAAGCTCTGTTCGGTGAAAAACACGTGCTGCCACTGCTCCACGATGACCTGATCGCCGATGCTCGCGGATATCTTGACGGCATCTGCGCTTTCATTGGAATCCAAACGTTTGCAGTCGACGGGGCACGCGCAAGCGAGCGCGTCAACGCGGTCGAGCGCGCCCCGCGGAATTGGCGGTTGGCGCGGCGGGCGCGCAGGATCCGCGAGCGTCTGATTCGGCGACGGAGGTACCGATTGCTCGACGCTTGCCGGCCGTTATGGGATTTCTGCGCGGGGCGCGGAACGCCCTTCGGGCCGCTCGAACCTGTACTGGACGAGCGACTGCGGAAGCAGCTACGCCCAGAGATCGAAAAGCTGGAGGCGTTGCTGCAGCGGGACCTTTCCAGTTGGAAGGAAACCCGCCGCCAGGCTGCATGAGAGCCCGCGACAACCGGGCCAGGCTAGCGGCGCGAGAACAAGGTGCCCGCTCCGTAGGTCACAGCACCAGCCGCGATTCCGATCGCTATGCTCTCGAGGCCACTGCGCCACCATGAACGAGCGGTAATTAACGTCTTCGCAGCGCCTACCGTAAACAGCGCGCAGATGGTCGCCCCAGCGGAAATCGCGATGCCGATCGGCGGACGAACGAACACATACGGCAGCACCGGGATCGCCGCTCCGAGCAAATACGACAGGCCAACTGTGAGGCCCGAACGCAGCGGAGGCTCGGCGATATCCGCACCGAAGCCGAGTTCTTCGCGCATCATCACATTGGCCCAACGCTCGCGTTCACCCGTTATATGCATGACGATATCGTCCAGCAGCCTGCCGCCGAAGCCTTTGGCACGGTAGATTCCGCGGATTTCTTCGCGCTCGCGTTCAGGCCAGCGCTCGATCTCGTCGCGCTCGCGCTGCACCTCACTCTGGTAGAACTCATACTGCGCGCGGGCCGAAGCGAATGCCGCCAGACCCATCGAAACCGCGCCGCCCAGCATCTCGGCCAGACCTGCCATCACGACCACCGTTGGCGCAGTGAATGCGCCAGCGACACCCGAGGTGACCGCAAACGAAGCCACCAAACCGTCGTTGAGACCAAGCATGATGTCGCGCACACTGGGACCGCCAACCTTGTGAATCTGCTCGGTATGATGGTCGTACTCGCGCTTCAGGACTGATAGCGCCATGATCCGTCATCCTTTTGGTTTCATGAATTAATTCCGCGGTGTGCCTGAAAATCCGCTTTGCGCGGGGCGCATCGAAGAGTTTCCGGTTGATCCAGCCTGGCTACTGCGGCGCCTGGCCCGTTCAACATGCGCGCGCGTGTTGAAGAAATCGGCAAGGAGCCTGCGGGCTCGCGCGGCATCGGGCTTTTCACCGAGATAATTGTAGAAGAAACGGAGTCGCTGTGAGCGCGAAATAAAGCGCCCAATGCTACGATCAAGATGAACCAGATTCAGCATTCGCTGCCGCATTGAGACCCTCCGCACGCGTCGAAAATCCTCCAAATCGACAAAGTACACAGTTATATCGTCACCGCGCGCCGCCAGCATCAGATTGGTCTCTTGCAGGTCGCGGGTGAAGACGCCGGCG
>JASHZA010000084.1 GCA_030042765.1 Candidatus Binataceae bacterium
ACGGCAGCACCATCGTCGGCAATTCCAGCTCGACGTTCGACGGGGTGCTGTATTTCTCAACCACATCGGTCACTTATGTAGGCAATTCCAGCAGCCAGGGATACACGTTTTTGATCGCGGATAAGGTCGCAGTATCCGGGAACTCCTCTATAACACTTGGTGATAACTATTCATCGCTTCCCAACGGCTCACCAATCAAGACGAGCGCCCTCTACGAATAGGGAATCCGAAGCAACGTCTGCGGAGCCGATGGAGCGGACCTTCTCAGTCGCCGGTCAAAGCGCCCTCGAGTTGGTGATAATTCTGCCGGTGCTGCTGCTCTTGCTCCTTGCCGCGGCCGACTTTGGAAGAGCGCTCTATGTGAACATCGCTGTGCAGAATGCGGCCAGGGCAGGTGCACAATACGGCTCGCAAAGCGTGATCACAGCCGCTGATTCGACCGGGATGGTAGCAGCGGCGACGAAGGATGCCGCAGCAATTGCAAACCTCACCGCCAGTGCGAGCCAATGTACCTGCGCCAGTTCATCGAGCGTGGCCGCGTGTCCCCAAAACTACTGTACTAACAATCCGCAGGCGAATTACGTCGAGGTCGATACTCACGCATCCTTTCAATTGATCGGAACCTATCTGGGGATCACGTCGCCGGTGCAAATGTCGGGTAAGGCCGTGATGCAGGTTCAACCGTGAGGAGTCGCCCGGGTTTGCAGCGCAAATTGCATTCGTGCGCTGCCCAGACACTGGTCGAATTCACCCTGGTAGCTTCTTTGTTCCTCTTGATTCTCTTTGCAACCCTCCAGTTGGCGCTTGCCGTTTTGACCTACAACAGCATATGTTTCGCGGCTCAGGAAGCCGCGCGCTACGCTATGGTGCACGGCCCGAACAGCCCCAACCCGGCTACCAACACGCAAATCCAGCAGATTGCCATCAACGCCGCGCCAAGCCTGAATCTGAGCGCAAGCAATATAACCGTTAACTGGGTAGCGGATCCAAATCTTCCCTCGAAACAGGACGTGCAGGTTCAGGTCTCGTATAGCTACCCGATTCAGATTCCGTTTGTCACGCAGGTGACAGCTAACTTCGTCACCACTTCGCAGATGCTCGTTTCTCAATAGCCAGTAACATCCTGACGGTACACCCGCCCGGTAGCACAAGGGCGCCGGAAATACTCAGGCGAGCGCGCTGCGCAAACGTTCGCGGTCGAAGCCCGCAATTATTGTCTTTCCCGCAATCACCAGCGGCCGTTTGATCAGGTTCGGCTCTTCCGCCATCAGCTTGAGTGCCTGCGAGGCCGTTAACGTCTTGCCTTTGAGACCCAACGCTTTAAACGCCGGGCTCTTGGGGTTGATGTAATCGCGCGCGTCGACGCCGGCGAACAACTCCTTCAGATCCGTCAGACTAAACGGCTGCTTCGCGTAGTCACGCTCGTCGAGTTCCACGTGCAATTCGTCGCGCAAGAAACTTCTTGCGTTGCGGCAGGTGGTTCAAGTCGATTTCCAAAGAAAGCGCGCCTTCATCGACTCCTCCGCAGTCCTTTATTCGCATCACATCGTCATTCGATGCTCGTGTCCGGAACCACCGGCTTCGCCGAACTCGAGGTCGCTTTCGGCGCCGAGGCACTGTACCTCGATGCGCCGCTGAGTGAACCGTCCCCCGATGAACCGATCGAAGTACTGCTAAGAGTGCTGCTATGGATTGGACCCGCGCCGCTGTCCATCGGATGGGCTACTGGCGCCGTCATCGTGCCCGAGTTCGCATACGACTGTCCGGGCGACGAAACGACTCTACTCGTCGCGGGACCGGCGGCAGCCGGACTCGTAGGCTCGGTTTGGGTCGGTCCGCTGAAATGAACCGGCTGTTTGCCTGTCAGCATATCGGGGGTGACGACGTAGTCTCCGCCGAGTGAGCTCCGCCAGATAGTGTTCGCGACCTGCTGGTTGCCACCCGTAAGCGCGTAGCCGGCGCCGCCTCCGATTCCGCCGAGGATTCCGTAGACCAGCTTGGCCGGGATATAGATCACATTCGCGGCGAGAGCACCCGCTCCAACCCCGACCCCCTGCCAGTTGACGCCCTGCTGCGGCTGCGATACCTGCGCCTGATCCGCTGACGAGGCCGCCGCCGGGGCCTGCCTCACCGCGCCGCTCGGGGGGCTCTGTGCCATGGTGTGTGCGGGAAGCGCCGCCGCAAGGGCGACCGCAAAGATGATGATACTTACTCCGAATTTCGTCCGCATTGCCCTACCTCCTCCACCTCAACAAATTTGCTATTACTCAGTTTTGACCACTACCTCTTCGGGCAGCAGCTCGAGCAGGTATCTGAACGCCCGTTCGAGATAGCTGCCGTCCTTCGACTCGA
Organism: Candidatus Binataceae bacterium; assembly: GCA_030042765.1. Lineage (GTDB taxonomy): Bacteria > Desulfobacterota > Binatia > Binatales > Binataceae > JASHZA01. The sequence continues at coordinate 2,353 of JASHZA010000084.1, forward strand.
GCGTAAGCTTGACCCGGTACTCGGGATCGCCGATTCGCGGATAGGAGCCGAGCAGCAGATCCGGATAGCTCAGCAGACAGCGGTTGAGATACTCAGCGATCGTTCCCTCGCCCGCGCTCGTATATATCGCGTGGATGAAATAGGGATCGGTGGCAAAGCGGCCCAAGAGTGCGGTCAGCTTGGATTCAAAAATCTGCGGGATACCCGGCAGGATATAGACGTTCTCGAGCTGAACCGTCGGGTAGCGCAGATTCCCCGCTGCGTTGAGCACGGCACCTTCTGGAACCTCAGCCATTCTCATCCCGGTTTCGATCCGTTCCTTGAAGTGCTCGCGAATCATGCGTTCGAGCTCGGGATGAACCACGAGTCTACGCCCGAACGCCAGCGCCACCGCCTCCAGCGTGATGTCGTCATGAGTCGGGCCGACGCCGCCGGAAGTCAGTGCGAAGTCGAAGGTGCGGGCGCAATAGGCGACCTCGTCGGCAATAGGCTTGAGTTCGTCCGGCACCACCGCGACGCGCTTGAGGGCGACCCCGATCTTGCGCAATTCCCGTGCGGCAAAATACGAGTTGCTGTCCTGGACCTTGCCGGACAGAATCTCGTTGCCCACCACCACCATCGCACAAGTTCGTTCTTGCATGGCTGCAACCGCCGTCCGCCGCGCATACTATCACAGCCGCGAATGCAGTTCTTCAACCCTCGGCGATTTTCCGCACAAATCCTGACGGGATTTTATTCGTATGGCACGTCCGAGCCGGCACACCGACGGGATCCGCAGCGCCCGTACGTCAGGTTTCGGCCTGGTCGATATCCCGCGCCTGTTCCTTCAAAAACTCCTTGAGTCGGCGCTTGAGCCGCGTTTCAATCTGACGCACCCGTTCGCGGCTAATCCCGAACCTGTACCCAACTTCCTGCAACGTCGGCGGGTTCTCGGAGAGCAGGCGCGCGCGGAAGATTTCGAGTTCTTTGTCCTTCAGCGTGGCGGCGAACTGCTCGACCTTCTCATGAGCGAAGTCGCGCCATTCGGCTTGCGACGCGGTTTCTTCGGGGTTCCAGCCAGTATCGGGGATAGCGTCGATCAGGCGCGTTTCATCGTCGGCCCCGGTCGGTTGGTCGAGCGAGACCTCGCTCTGCGCCATCCGCTCCTGCATCTCGCGTACTTCGCTCTCCTTCACACCCATCCGCTGCGCGAGCAGCTTGGGCTGCGGCGTGAAACCCTCGGCTTCCAGCCGCTCGCTTTCCTTGCGTAGGTTGAAGAAAAGCTTGCGCTGTGCCTGGGTCGTGCCGATCTTGACCAGCCGCCAGTTGTTGATCAGGTACCGGTAAATGTATGCGCGCACCCACCATACCGCGTAGGACGGAAAGCGGATTCCGCGATAGGGGTCGAAGTTCTTTACCGCCTCCATCAGGCCGACGTTGCCCTCCTGGATCAGGTCGAGCAGATTCTTCGACGCACGCGCAAACTCGTTGGCTATTTTGACGACCAATCGCAGGTTCGCCGTCACCAGCCGGTAGGCGTCCTCGCGATCATGGAGCCGGTGGTAGCGTTTGGCGATTTCGACCTCTTCCTCGCGTGTAAGAAGCGGGAAACGCCGGATTTCCGCCAGGTAGCGGCTCAGCGGGTCGAACGGAACCAGCGAACCTGGCTCAGTCGCAGCCGCTGCGCCTTCTTCAGGTTCCTCCAATCCGGGAAGCCTGCGCTCGTCGACTGCCGCGGCGCCGAATCCCTCCTCATCCACTGCGGCGGCAGCCTCGACCTCCACCGGCGCTTCCGCGATTATCTCTTCCGCCGGCCGGTCTTCCTCGTGCGTAACGACCTCGGCCTCGATCGGCTCATGCGTCACGGCCGACTTGGCAGCGGGCGACGAAGAATGCGAGCCGCGACTCTGCGCTGTCGCGGGCCCGATCCGCGTCAATTTGCGAGGTTTGCGGGCCATCTCGAAACCTTCGGCGGCTTTTGCTCAGGTTTCAGCAAGTCCCACGCCTGAAGCGACCATATCCGCGCCGGCGTCTTGAGAGGGATAGCCGCAGCTACTTCTTCTCCGGTTCGACGACCGTGACCTTGGCCGCTGCGATCTCGCGCAACGCTGTCACCACTTCTTTGTTGTCGGACTCGACGAGTGGCCGGGCCCCTTTCAGAAGTTGCTTGGCCCGGCGCGCCGCGCCAAGAACCAATTCAAACCGATTAGGAATATTGTCGAGGCAGTCTTCTACGGTAATGCGTGCCATTCATTCAATTTTCCGGCCCGGCTCCCCGGTTATCAAACCTATTTCCTGAACCTCGGCGCGCGTGTCCGGCGAGAACGCACCGATCGACCCGCAGACCGCCCACGTTCCTTCGCTACTTCTCCGCAGGCAGGCCCGCGCGCGACCATTCCGCGTACGAACCGTCGAACAGCCGCGTCTCGTATCCCAACGCCCGTAGCGCGAGATAACCCAGCGATGCGCGCGGACCGCCGCGGCAGTACGCGATTACCCTGTCGCCACGATTGATCCCCGCATCGGCCAGCATCCGCTCAATTCGCTCTTGGTCTTTTAACAGGCGTTCAGGCGGACTTCCCAGCTCGCGCCACACCACGTTGACGGCCCCCGGAATATGGCCGGGCGCGTCGTCGCCCATTGACCTTTCGCCGGAAAATTCTTCGCGGCTGCGGAAATCGACCAGCTTGAGCCCGTGTGCCTCCCGGACCTCGTCGAGCGTCGCCCGAATCGAAGGGTCGACTCGCGTAGTGAACCGACGCGCCGCCGCCTCGACCGGCTTATAGCGGACTTCCCGGCCGCCCGTCTTCCAGGCCTCAAAGAAGCAGTCCATTACGCGAACGTCGCCGCGCCCGAGATACTCCAGTATCCATGCCAGCATTGCCGCGTTCTGTCCCTCGGGCGAATCGTAAAGCACGGGCGTGACGCCGTCCCCGAGACCCGCGCCTCCGATAGATTCGGCGAGCCCGTCCGGCCCCATCAGGCGGCCGTCGGCGCCGAACGCCTTGTAGACCGGGATATTGATAGCCCCGGGCAGATGCCCGGCGAGGTACTTCATCGGGCGGCGCGGATCGACGATCGCGATCGCGGCGCTTTCGAGGCGCGAAGCTACCCACTCCGCGCTAACCAGCATCGCCACCCGCGCCTAGACCTTCTCGAACTCGGTGAGTATCTGAGTCGGGCGCGCCACCGTTTGCGTCACCGGCGAGCCGTCGATCGCCGCCTGCCAGATCTCGCGCAGGGTCTTCTCGTCGGCGTCGGCGCGCACGAAGCATTTGGCCTTGACCGTCGGATAGCCCGGATTCCCGGCCGGAGCATGGCCTGCCCATTTGAGGATATTGTCGAAGTTGCCCTCGAGCGCGATTTCCAAGTCGTGTACTCTGATTCCGCGCTTGGTTGCATTGAGCACGTACCCGACCGTAAGACAGCTGCCCATCGCCGACAGCAGCTGCTCATGGGCGCTGGCGGCAGAATCGCCGGCGTCGAGCCCCTCCGGCTCGTCCATCTCGACCGCATGCTTGCGCATGTAGGCTTTGGCCTTGAAGCCGCCTTGCCACACCACGCGCGACTTCCACGGGCCGGTCACCGCCTTGAGCACTTCCGGGTCGTCCCGCATCGAGTCGAGGATCGCGTTGATCTTGTCGACCCGAAGACCGTTGAGCGTTTTTTCGTCTGCCATGATCCGATTCCCTCGTCGGAATTTGCTCAGGCGTATTCCCGGCGCAACATCTCGGCCGCGGCGGAGATCGCCTGTAGTTTGCGATAGGCGACTTCGGGCGTGTTCACGCAGCGCTCGGCGAACGTCCCGAAACCGCAATCCGGATTCAGGTAAATTTTTTCAGGATCGAAGTACTTGAGCACTTCCTTGACCCGGCTCGCGATCTGCTGCGGCGTCTCGATTTCGTCGGTGCGCGGATTCGCCACGCCCAGCCCTATTTCCTTCTGATTCCGGTATTCTTTGAACACCTCGATCTCGCCCGCCCGCGGCGTCGCCATCTCGAGCACGAGCTGATCGACGTTCATCCGCATCAGCCACGGCAGCAGGGGTCCGTAGTTCCCGGTAAGCAGCACGTCCTCCTTACGGCTCCAGTTGCCGCGGCACACATGCACGCCGAACTTGACCCCATCGATCCCCTCTACCGTCTCATTCACCAGCCGCACCGCGAACTCGAGTTCGCTGGTCGGGTCCGTTCGCGAACCCAGCGCCGCGCACATGAAGGTCTGCTCCGCCTCGTCGCCGTAAACGACCTGCGAGATCGACGGCTCGTCGAGCTGGATAAAGTCGATCCCGACCCGTTTCAGCGCCTCGCATTCGCGCCGCAGGATTCTGACCACGTCCTTTGCCAGATCCTCGCGCGTCGGGTAGACCTTGTCGGAAAGCCCCTCGAACCAGCTGGAACGCGTGAGCAGGTACGGTCCGGGGATCGGCATCTTGGTCTGGCGATGCGTATGGGCCTTCAGGAAGCGCGCCTCGTCCAGCGCGATTCCGTCCTCGTGTTCGCGGATTTTATCCACCGCGATCGGGCTCTTGATCGCGAAGGCGGGGACGTCGAGCGCCCGCAGGATCTCTTCGAACCCGGCGCGATCCTTCATATAGTCGAGCAATTGCGACAGCTTCATCAGCCGCATGCCCGAGAGCTTCTCGACCACGAAGGAATAGAAGTTGTCCCGCCGCATCTCGCCGTCGGCGACGATATCGACCCCCGCATCCTCCTGGTATTTGATCGCTGCCAGCACCGCGTCGTCGGCGATACGGTTGAATTCTTCGGCGGTGATTTCGCCCGCCTGCCGTCGGCGCAGCGCATGCACCAGCCATTCCGGCCGCGACCAGGAACCGACCACCGTGACCGGAAAGAGCTTTGATTGTGACATCTGGAGACCCCGGACCTGCCTGAAAGTTCGTTTACTTTCGCAATCCCGGCCCCAAATCGCAAGCCGCGCCCGCCGCGCCAAAAACGAGCGAAGCGGGCGCCGATTTGGCGCCCGCTTCGCATTCGATCACACCCGCGAGTTTGTCGAGCTTACAGGGACAGCCCGGGCAGAACTTGCGTACCCTCCTGTTGCACCGCTTCAAGTTTAAGGGGATCGAGTCCCAACGCTTTGAGGATCGTCGGAGCGACCTGCGCGGTCTCAACCGGGATCGATAT
>JASHZA010000085.1 GCA_030042765.1 Candidatus Binataceae bacterium
CGTGTTGTGCTTCAGAATCGTCACCACGGCCTCGCGGTAATCGCCAAACTCGAGCATCAGGTTTATCGCCGAGCTGATGTCGAAAACGTTGTTGAACGAAAGCTCGCGGCCATGAAGCTGTTCGGCGATCCGGGGAAAATCACCGTAAAGTGCGCCGGTTTGATGCGGATTCTCGCCGTAACGCAGCGTCTGCGCGCGCTCCAGCGTGAGACTGAAGCTCACGCCCAATGGAGCGGATTCCTCATCGGCTGCTCCCAGGTAGTTCGAAATGGCACTGTCGTACGCGGCGACACGAACGAAAGCCTTGCGCATCAGGCGCCATCGCGTAGCAGCAGTGAGCGCCCCGCTATGAGCGTCCATCTCGGCGATGATCGAGGCATAGTCGGCAGGGTCAACTACTACCGCGACGTCGGCGTAGTTCTTGGCGGCGGCGCGCACCAGCGTGGGCCCCCCGATATCGATATTTTCGATCGCGTCTTCGCGCGTGACGCCGACCTTCGCGACCGTCTGCTCGAACGGGTAGAAATTCACGACCACCAGGTCGATTGGTTCGAGCCGATGGTCCGCCATTTGTCGGCGATGCGACGGATCGTCACGCCGCGCGAGGATTCCGCCGTGAATTTTGGGATGGAGGGTCTTAACCCGACCGTCCAGAATTTCCGGGAAGCCGGTGAATTCCTCGACCGCCTTCACGCGCACACCGGCGGCTTCGAGCGCGCTTTTGGTCCCGCCGGTCGAAAGAATTTCGACGCCGTGGCGCGCCAGCGCACGGGCCAGGTCGGCCAAACCGGACTTGTCCGAAACGCCGAGCAGCGCCCGCGCGATTTTGATCGTATCGGTCGGCATTCGAGTTTTTTCAGCTCCGGTAGATCCGTTGGACGCGCCGCCCCACCGTGCACAACATCTCGTAGGAGATAGTCTGGGCGAGACGCGCAACGTCGTTAACACTGATCATGGCCTCGCCGGCCCCGCCCCACAAGATCACCTCGTCGCCAATTCGCACCCCCGGCACCTCGGTCAGATCGACCATCGTCAGATCCATACATACCGCGCCAACCACTGGCGCCCGGTATCCGCGGATCAATACCTCGCCGCCGTGCTGCAGGCCGCGGCGGTAACCGTCCGCATAACCCACCGGAAGCACCCCAATCGTGCTCTCCCGCGGAGTGACAAAGGTATGGCCGTAGCTGACACCGCGGCCGGCGGGAACCCGCTTGAGCTGCATCAGCCGCGTCTTGAAGGTCATCACGGGGCGCAGATGGACCTGCTCGCGCACCGCATAAACCGGCGGCAGCCCGTAAAGGGCAAGCCCGGGTCGCATCAGGTTGTAATGCGCGTCGTGGCGCAACACCAGCGCGGCCGAGTTGGCGACGTGATTGACCGATAACTCGAAGCCCGCGGCGCGCAATCGCGCCACCGCCTCATTGAATACCGACAGTTGCTGGTCGGTGACGGGACTGCCGGGGTCGCCCGCATTGGCGAGCAGAGTGAAGGCGCCCTCGAGACGGAGCGCAGACGCCCCGCGCAGCAATTCAATCGCGCGCGGCAGTTCGGAGGGCAGGATTCCGAGTCGCGTCGCGCCAGTGTCGATCTTCATATGAGTCACGAACGGGCGCCGCCCCAGGCGTTCCGCTGCGCGGTCGAGCGGCTCGATCAGCGAGAGATCGAACAGCGCGGGAATTACGTCGAGCGTGACAATCGCTTCGGCCTGTTGGGCGAAGAATCCGCCGAGGAGATAAATGCGTTCCTGCAGACCCGCTTTGCGCAACTCTCGCGCTTCCTCTACTGTCGCGACCCCGAAGTGCAGGCACCCGTCCTCGCGGAGCGTCCGCGCCACCGTGACCGCGCCGTGGCCGTAGGCGTCGGCCTTCACCACCGCCATGATTTTCGCTCCGTTTGTGTAGGTGCGTAAGGCGCGATAATTGGCGCGCAGCGCCGACAAATCGATCTCAGCAACCGTCGGTCGATCAATCTCAACCGCCATGATCCGCTCCCCCCGCCAATAACAATGGCGTGCCGCCCAGACGGGCTTCCTCTGCTATTAATGATAATCCGATTGCGGCCGACACTGCGCAATCCGGATATTGTCGGCAGCCGTAACTTTTTTCACGAAAATCCTGATACAATTGCCGGAAATGGCCGTCGATCGCTCCATCGCGGCCCTGGAAAGTCGCGAGTTGGCGGCGATTGCTGGCAGTGATATAAGTTGTAACTGGCTGGGGGTGTGCGCAAGCACTGAGAACTCGCAAGAGGACCCCTTGAACCTGATCCGGGTAATACCGGCGTAGGGAAGCCTGGCTTGAAAAATCGTCCGCATCCTTCGCAGTCCCTGCACAAGCCGCTTCCCGAAATGCCGTGGACGCGGCTTTTATAATGCCCAATGAATCCGAATCCGGATTTACCATCCACCTGAACGGAGAGCCCTTCACGGTCGACGGTGATGCGCGGGTGAGCGCGCTCATCGACAGGCTCAATCTCAATCGCCGACGTGTGGCGGTTGAAGTCAATCATGGGGTCGTGCCGAAGGCCCAATGGGATGGAACGCTGCTCAAGGCCGGCGATTCGGTTGAAATAGTCAATTTCGTGGGAGGCGGATGATAAGGCTCCCACATCCGTTGCGGAGAAAGAGATGAAAGACGACAATTTTTTTGAATTGGCGGGACGCAGGTTCAAGTCGCGGTTGATCGTTGGCACCGGCAAATATCGCGATTTCGCCGAGACCCGCGCCGCCATTGAAGCCAGCGGCGCGGAAATCGTCACCGTCGCAGTTCGCCGCGTGAATATCACCGATGCCAGCAAGGAAAACCTGCTCGACTATATCGACCCCAAGCGCTACCAGATTCTGCCCAATACCGCCGGATGCTACACGGTCGAGGAAGCCGTGCGGACCTGCCGCCTCGCGCGCGAGGCCGGCGTCGGCGATATGGTCAAGCTCGAAGTGATCGGCGATCAGCAGACGCTCTTCCCGGATGTGCCGGGGACAATCGAAGCCGCGCGAATCCTGGCCAAAGAGGGCTTCAAGGTGTTGCCCTATATCACCGACGATCCGGTCACCTGTCTGCGCCTGGCTGAACTCGGATGCGCCGCCGTGATGCCGCTGGCGGCGCCCATCGGTTCCGGCATGGGGATCCGCAATCCGTACAACCTGCGAATTATTCTCGAACAGGCCAAGGTTCCGGTAATCGTCGACGCGGGTGTAGGCACGGCGTCCGATGCCGCCGAGGCGATGGAACTTGGATGCGACGGGCTGCTGGTGAATTCCGCCATCGCGGGCGCCCGGGATCCAATCGCGATGGGTACGGCGATGAAGATGGCGGTTGAAGCCGGACGCATTGCATACCTCGCGGGACGTATCGAGATGAAGCTCTATGCGACCGCGTCAAGTCCGCTTAACGGATTGATTCGCTGAAACTCCCCGTGCCGGAAAATGGATCGAAGGTTGGGTTCAAACTCTACCTGATAACCGACCGCAAGCTCGCGCAGGCTCATGGTGGCTTGCTCATCGTGGTTGACGCCGCGCTCGCCGCTGCCTCCGCGACGATGCGTGGTGCTCGCGCATTCGCGGTGCAGTTGCGCGAGAAGGATCTCGACGCGCGCGAACTGTATGAATTGGCGTGCGCGCTGCGCATGCGCTGCTCGCAATATGGTGCGCCTCTGCTCGTCAACGATCGCGTCGACGTCGCGATCGCGGCCGGCTGTGACGGAGTTCACCTCGCGGGAAACTCCATCAGTGTGCAAGACGCGCGGCGTCTTCTCGGCCCCGATCGCCTAATCGGCGTCTCGACGCACTCGCCCGGCGAAGTCGGCGCCGCCGCCCGAAGCGGCGCCGACTTCGCTCTGTTCGGTCCCGTGTTCGACCCTCTGTCGAAACCTGCATACGGTCCGGCACGCGGCGCCGACTATCTCGGCGCCGCGTGCCGGGCCGCAGGCACCATGCCGGTATTCGCGCTTGGCGGGATCACCGCCGAGCACGTGATCGAGCTCGGCGGGGCGGCCGCGCTCAAGGAACGCGGCCGCCCCGCCGGAGTCGCCGTCATCGGCGCCGTGATGGGCGCCGATGATCCAGGCGCGGCGACGCGTGCGCTAATCGAGGCGCTGGCGCGCTGGTGAAAGAGCGGGCCGCACGGCCCGCTCCTTCACCAGCGTGCGCACCTGCGCAGTTGGCTCACTTGCGAGCGGCTATGCCCTCGAGTTGGCGAGTCAGTTCTGCCAGGGTGAGAAGGTCGACGCCGGCGGCCTTCCAGTGCATACGATGTACTTCGCCATCCCCGCCGATGTCGGCAATGGCGTCAGTGACCACGTGAATCCGCGGACCCATCCGAAGGAGGCCGTTGACCGCGTAGCGCACGCATACCTCCGTATAGACCCCGTAGACGACGACGTCTTTGTAACGGGCGAGCAAACGGCGCAGAAGGGGGTCGGTATTGCGGTTGCCGGCAAAGACATCGAAGAGCTGTTTCTCTAAAATGAGTTCGCCCGAATGCGCCAGGGCGGCGGCCATTTCGTTCTCGGTCAGATCGCGATCTTCGACGAACAAAGGGTTGAGGGGCGCCGTCTCCTCGATTTTGCGTTGGCCGGGAGTGCCATCCATGCAATGGTCGGGGTATTCGCCGCCGTTACGGTGAAGTTCGGGGTCGCCGGGGAAGTGGCGGTCGGTTGAAGCGATAATGCGAATCCCGAGGCGTCGCGCCAGGCTGGTGATTGCGGCGAGTTTCGGGATGATGCGGTCGGTGCCCGGGATGCAGAGCCTGCCGCCGGGCAGGATAAAGTCGCATTGGGTGTCGACATCGTAAAACAGTGTGGTTTCGGGTCGCATAACGGCCTCCTGATGCGCCGTCAGATAGCTGTGGACATCCTGAGATTTCACCAGGGCACCAAATCCTTCTTTATGCTAGGATGCTCATGCTGGTGGGCCAAGCGGTTTCAGGCGTCGAAGACGATGACCGCGCGCCAGCCCGAAGCCGTCTGGTCGACCGCGAGGCGGTGATACGTTACCGCTTTTATTTCGCCTAGCAGATGATGGCGGCTCCGGTCGAAGGTGTCGCCCTCGAGTGATGCGGTGAAGGTGTGGTCGCTGATGGCGACCTTGGCGGTGCGCCAGATAAAGCCGTCGATCAGAAAGAGATTGAGCGCGGCGGCGAGCATCTCGCGGAGAGCGTCGGCGTCAGATTCCTCGGTGACTGCGAGCGTGCGTTGCTCATTAGCCTGGATTCCGTCCTCTTCCACCATCAGTTGCGCCATCGCGACCAGCGCCTCGGCGATCAATCCTTCGCGAGAAGCCGCGGTCACTTCGATCGCGAGGTCGCCGGTGTGTTCGAGTTCGCGATAGCTCGGCTTCTCCGACATTGATTCCTCCGGCGCTCGCGCCCCCTGGCCGGCCGTTGCGGTTGCTAGAAGTGCTGCGGCTCGCGCTCCCGGCGGCTGTCGCGTTCGAGCTGGACGGTGATGTGGTGGATGTTGAACTTTTGTTCGAGCAGGGACGACATGTCGGAGAGCACGCGATCGTGGTCGGCATTAGGTGCGACCACGGCGTGTGCAGACAGGGCAAACTGATGGCTGGTCAGGCACCATACATGGAGGTCATGCACCTCTTTGGTGCCCTGCACGGCGAGCAGGTCGCTACGCAGCTCGTCGAGGTCGATGGCAGCCGGCACCGATTCCATCAGGATGTCCACGCCGTCGCGAACCAAACCCCAAGAACCGTAGATAATAAGGCAACCGATAAAAAAGGTGACGGCAGGGTCCGCTGCCCGCCATGGTGTGAAATAGGTCAGGATTCCGGAAACCAGGACGCCGAGCGAGCCGACGAGGTCGGAGAGGACGTGGACGAAGACGGCCCGCACCGCCATCCCGGCGCGTCCCGCATGCGAGGCGCCGAAGGTCATCCAAGCCGAGAAGCTGTTGACCGCTATCCCAATGAGCGCGACCACTATCACGATGAGTCCGCCGACGGCAGGGGGATTGCGCAGGCGCCCCGCAGCCTCGAACCAGATGAACGCCACCAGCAGCCACAGGAAGAGGCCGTTTACCAGCGCGCCCAGAATTTCCGCGCGCAGGTAGCCGTAAGTCTTGCCGGCGGTTGCCGGGCGCGACGAAATCCACAAGGTAAGCAGGCCCAGGCAGAGCGCTGCAATGTCCGTCAGCATGTGGACGGCGTCGGTCAGCAGGGCGAGGCTGTTCGCATACCATCCGCCGACGAGTTCGCTTATGAAGTAGGCGACGGTAACGGCGAGCACGACTCGGAGCCGCCGGCGGTCGGCAATCAAGACAGCTTGAACGTGTTTATCTTCCACGATTCGCCCAGCCGATCTAC
>JASHZA010000086.1 GCA_030042765.1 Candidatus Binataceae bacterium
GTTCGCGCTCCACAATATAGCGGCCGGCGCGATAATGAAATTCAGCGGTGCTCATCGGCTGCTGGAACTCGTCGTGGCGGGCCAGTTCACGGAAGAAGGCATCGGTCGAGAGCAACACGCGATAGTCGAAGAAGATGTCGTAAATCCGCACGACACCAGCGTTGCGCAACGCGACATCGTCGGCGTCGGGGGAGCCCTGAAACATCTTGAGCCCAAGTCCGAAGTGGGTGTCGTGATACAGGTTGGCGCCGGTCGACACCATCCAGTCAACAAAGCCATGTTCAATAAGGGGGATGAGACACGACATGCCGAGCCCTGCCGGTGTCAAGGCTCCGGTAAGGCTCATCCCGACGACGGTATCAGACGCGAGCATCTTTTCGGCGAACAGCCGGCAAGCCTCGCGCAGGCGGCGGCCATTGTACGCCATGAAGGCCGTATCGATTACGTCAGCGGCGGACATATCGCCGCGCACGGGCCGCGGTTCGATCAAGGCGCCGCTAAGATAGGGAGTCCGTGCTTTCTTTTGCGCCATCTTGCTCATGTAGGGGACCGGCGGTGCGAGCGGATTTGAGGGTCGGATCGCCAGTCACCGGTTTGCCCTCTTTTTCAAAGTCGGAAGAATCCTAGCCGCCCGTGACCCGCGACGCTATCGCATCGAGTTTGCCACTTGAGACCCCAGCACCTAAGATTGCGTGGGGACCTACATTGCGAGGGGACATGCGATGGCAATAATTACGCTGACCCAGCATCTCGGGACGCGTGGGTTCGGGCTCGGCCGTCTCACGGCTCAGCGGCTGAACTATCGCTTCCTGACGGCTGACGAGTTGATCGCGCGAACCTCGAAGCTTTATAACGTAACACCCGAACAACTGGTCATCGTCGACGAGCGCCGGCCCCACTTTTGGGAACGTCTCAAAACCGACACCGAGCGCTTTGTTGGGTTTTTTCGCGCGGTGGTGCTTAAGGAAATGGCCAAAGACGGACTGGTGATCATGGGACGGTCCGTTGCTCACATCATGCCTGAATTCGGATGCGGGCTGCGAGTCCGCCTGGTTGGCCCCTTCAAGGGCCGGGCCGCCGAAATCGGCACTGAAGAACAACTTGCCCCGCCGGTCGCAGAGCGGCGCGTGCGCGACTACGATCGCGAAATGCGCGCACGCATCCAGACTCTTATGGGTGTGGACATAGATGATCCTGTCAACTACACGATTACGCTGAACACTTTCGCTCTGCCGCTGGAGATGCTCGCGGCGAGTTTGAGCGCTCTCGCTCTTGAAGTCGACCGTGCGGCGCGACCGGAGCAGTGGTGCCGGATGCGTGACGCCGCTCTCGCTGCTGAGGTTCGCGCTGCCCTGATGCTCCATCCCAAGATTGGTCACGCTCCGTTCGACGTGCGATGCGACAGCGGCGCCGTCCAGATCAATGGCCCCGGACTGGTGCCGCCCTGGGATGACCTCGTTAATGGGGTGGTGCGTGGTCTGGAGGGAGTCAAGTCGGTCGAGGTCGTGGCGGAGGAGCAGCCGGTTCCGGTGCGGCCGAGTTGAGGATTAACAATTCGGATCCGCAATTGATCGAATTTGCACTGGATTACCACCGGATGCTCCCGCGTGGCATCGCCAGCCTTCCGGAATGCGCACACTGATAATTTTTCTCGCGACTGGAGCCTACGCCGGCTACATTCCATGGGCGCCGGGGACGGCCGGCGCCGCCATCGGGCTTATCCTGGGATGGTTGTTGTTCGCTCCGATTTGGGAGGATTCACCTGTCGCCTTCGTGATGCTCTTTGGTGTGATCTTCACCGGCTCTTGTGTTGTTGCCGGCAGCGCTGAAAAAATCTTCGGCGAGCACGACAGTGGTCACATCGTTATAGATGAAATTCTAGGGATGATCGCGGCGATGTTTCTCCTCCCCATGAGCTGGGCGTGGACGGCGGCCTGCTTCGCCCTTTTTCGCCTGTTCGATATTATCAAGCCTTGGCCGGCCAACCGGCTTGATCGGGTTGACGGCGGTGCGGGAGTGATGCTTGACGATTTGGCCGCGGGCATCTATGCCAACGTAGTGCTGCAAATACTTCGGCGCGTTATCTGAAAGCCGGGGAGACCGCGGCTGGTTGCCTTGGCCGCATCGGACAGCACGTAGTTTTCGAAGGAGCCAGAGATGATCCAACGAGCAGTGGTTCTCTCGACGGGCGATGAAATCACCACCGGCAAAGTGGTCGACAGCAATTCCAACTATTTGGCCGATAAGCTCAACGAAATCGGCGTCGACCTCGTGGCGGTTCTGACCGTCGGCGACGTGCCGGAACGGCTCGAATGGGCATGGCGAGCCGCCATGCAAATGGGCGACGTCGTCATCTCGACCGGCGGCATCGGCCCCACCGCCGATGACCTCACTACCGAGACTATCGCGCGCATCACCGGCAAACCGCTGTGGCGGCACGAACCCTCCGTCGACCATATGCGCCGCCTATTCTCGGCGATGGGACGTGCGATGCCCGAAAACAACATCAAGCAGGCCCTGTTCCCTGAAAGCGCCGAAGTAATCCCTAACCCGCTGGGAACCGCACCAGGTTTCCGCATGGCGGTGCTGCAGGCGAATCATACTGCCCATCTCGTCGTGATGCCGGGTGTGCCGCGCGAGATGAAGCCGATGTTCGAGAATGAAGTGATTCCCTGGATCCGCCTGAACCGCGGCAGCGACAAAATCTTTGCAACGCGCATCTTCCAGACCTTCGGCATCAGTGAATCGGCGCTTGACGAGGCCGTTGCCGGATTAATCAGGCCCGAAGAGGCGCGGGTCGGTTTCCGCGCCAGCTTTCCGCAGATCTCGCTCAAAGTCCAGGTCGAGGACGTACCCGGTTCTGCCGAGTCCCGTCTGGAGGAACTGAGCGAACGCGTCCGGGGCCGAATCGGTAACTTTATTTACGGCGAAGGCGATTGCACCATGGAGGAAGTCGTTGGGCAATTGATGACCGAGAAGGGCCTGACGCTCGCGGTCTCCGAATCATGCACCGGGGGCCTTATAGGCCATCGCCTGACCAACGTCCCCGGCAGTTCACGCTACTTTAAAGGCGACTTCGTCACCTATTCCAATGACTTGAAGCACGACGTCCTGGGCGTGAGCGAAACGACCCTCAAGGAACATGGCGCGGTGAGCGAGCAATGCGTGCTGGAGATGGCAGCGGGCGCGCGTGAGCGAACCGCGGTCGACGTGGCAATCGCCACCTCGGGCGTCGCCGGACCCGACGGGGGTACGCCCCAGCATCCGGTCGGTACCGTCTGCCTGGCGCTGGTCGCAAATGGCGTTTCGGTGTCGCGGCGCTACCAGATGCGCGGCACTCGCGACTGGATCAAGCTGCTTACATCACAGGTCGCGCTCGACTGGCTTCGCCGCTACGCTCTCGGATTGCCGCTGGGCGAATCGGTGTTATTCCGGCGATAACCTCGCCCGCCTGGCATAACTGAGATGGACGCCGACCGCCGCGAACTGTTGAATCTGCTTGCTCGCGAATCCTATTTCGAACGCGATCTGACGCTCGCCTCGGGCCGCGCGTCAAACTATTACATCGACTGCAAGCGTACGCTTTATCTTCCGCGTGGTGCATACCTGGCCGGTGAGCTAATGCTCGGTCTGGTGCGCGAAGAAGGGATCGAGCAGTTGGGTGGGATGGCAGCGGGCGCCTTGCCCGTGACCGACGCGATAATCGGGGCGGCCTACCGGCATGGCTACGATCTCACCGGTTTCTTCGTCCGCAAGGAAACTAAAGCCCACGGCCTTCAGCAGCAAATCGAAGGTGTCTTCCGCAAAGAGCGCCGCACCGCTGTCATCGATGACACCATCACAACCGGCGGCTCGAGCCTGCAAGCGGTTGCGGCGATGCGCGATGCGGGTGCGGCCGTGATCGCGGCTTACGCGCTGGTCGAGCGGGGTGAGGGCGCGGCGGACGCCTTTGCCCGCGCCGGTCTCAAGTATCACTGGCTTTTCACGGCCGAGGAAATCCGCGCCACTCGCAAATCTGGCTGAAAATGGACCCCTTGCGGGCGATTAGCGGCCGTACACTCTTGACCGGCATTTTCGGCGATCCGGTCGAGCATTCGCTGTCGCCCGCGATGCACAATGCGGCATACGCAGCGTTGGGAATGGAACGCGCATACGCCGCGTTTCACGTCACACCTGAGCGCCTGCGAGACGCGATTCGCGCCATTCCCGCACTCGGCCTGCTCGGCGTGAACCTGACGGTCCCTCACAAAGAGCGCGCGCTCAAGATGATGGCGGATCTCAGCAACGAGGCGCATCTGCTCGGCGCGATTAACTGTGTCGTCAATCACAGGGGCGTGTTGCACGGCGACAACACGGACGCGCGCGGACTCGAGTTGGACCTGCGGGAGGTTGGAGTTCCGCTGGACGGCAAAGTCGCAGTTGTCATAGGCGCTGGGGGCGCGGCGGCGTCTGCTGTTCTGGCGGTAATCCGCCGTGGTGCGCGACGCGTCGTCGTGT
>JASHZA010000087.1 GCA_030042765.1 Candidatus Binataceae bacterium
CATCTCGCTTCGTGGTGCTATGCGCATGCTGTCCACCTCTCCATCCTGGTGGACACACACATCCCTCTTATCGCGCGGTGATGCCAGTCCTGATCGTCTAAACAAATCGGCCTCTTCGAAGTCCACCGAGAGTTCGAATTGACTGCCCTCCGCCACCGAGTCGCAAGATTCCCCGGTCGATCTAATAGACGCTCAAACAATGCGCGATTTGCGCATCTTTCGGCAGTTCAGGTGAACCGGAGAGGGCATCTCCGGCGGGCTCTGAGGGTCCATGTTGCGATTGCTCTCCGGAGCTCCGTTGGGCGGTGGACTTGCGCCAAAACCCGGGCGCTCAGCGGCCAATGGTCTGCCCCGAGCAAAGGCTTGCAGCTTCCCGCGGGTTGGCCACTCGCCGACATAAGATGTTTGAGCGAAGAGGGAAAGGAGTTGTTCAGCTGTGGACGGCTTGTTCGAATTCTTGCTTCTGCGCCCGCCAGCTCAGCGGCAGTTCAGTCCTGCGGGTCACTAACGCCTGAGCGGTTAACTCTGGAGTTTGAGTTCCTTCAGTGATTGCATCGATAAGGGTAGGGGCCAGGAGCCCCAGCCGAATCAGGCGGCTGACATAGCGTTTGGTCACCTTCTCGCGCGCGGCAATCGCCGTCAGGGAAGGGAGGCGGCCAGAGAGGAAATCATCCAGCCAGCAGTGCGCCCGGGCCACGGCCTTGAGCAGTGTGCGGTCGACTTGGCGCCTAGGTGCGGCTTCGCCGCCAAGGACCAGACGCTTCTCGACTCCGCGGCGCCTAATCTGCAGTGGCAGCTCGTGGGTTAAGGTGAGAGTGGCATTACCATGGGTCGCGGTCGGCAGTGGTAGCTTGAGCGAGAGGCGGATGTATTCGGTGCGCAATTCAACCCGTTCCAACATCACGGCCAATTCATCACTCAGGTCGGTAGTGGCTCGCAATTGAGTGCCGCGCTCGTCGGCGATCCGCAGAAGTGCTGAAGTCCCAACAGCATCAAGATCATGCTGCTCAGCAGCCTCAAGCAGCAGCTTGCGGTCGTCAAACATTTTGCCGGCCGCGGCCACGACAATCCCTTCCAGTTCGGCGGCAGCGACGCGCCAACCCTCCTTGCCGGCTCCCTTCAGCAGACTGCGTGAGACATAGTAACGATAACGGCGTTGACCCTTCTTCGTGTGGGTCGGGGTCAAACCCTCGCCCTGCTGGTCGAAGAGCTTCCCGGTTAGGAGACTCGGCGCGTCGCCCGTTGATCGCACAGCCAATCTGCCGTTGCGCTGGTGTACTTGCGCCACCGTCCGCTCCCAAACGTCACGGCTTATAATCGGTGTGTGCTGCCCGGGATAGCTCGTGCCCTTGTGGCGTATCTCACCGATGTAAATCGGATTACTCAGTAGATTGTACAAGGCGCCGCGCGAGAAGGCTCTCCCTCCAGATTCGCGGCCACTGGCTGATACGCGCTGCTTAGAGCGTACCCCATCGCGGTCCAGCTCTCGCTTGAGTAGATGAACACTGCCGAGCCGGAGATAGCGTTCAAAGATATCCCTGACCTTAGCCGCTTCCGCCTCGTTGACCAATAGTTGATGGTCACGCACATCGTAACCCAGGGACGGATTGCCGCCCATCCACATGCCCTTGCGCTTGGACGCGGCAATCTTGTCGCGAATACGTTCGCCGGTGACTTCGCGTTCGAACTGGGCGAATGAGAGCAACACATTGAGGGTCAGCCGGCCCATCGAGGTCGTGGTATTAAACTGCTGCGTGACCGCGACGAAGGAGACGCCCTGGGTGTCAAAGATCTCGACCATCTTGGCGAAGTCGGCCAAGGACCGCGTCAGTCGGTCGACCTTGTACACCACGACCACGTCCACCCGATGCTCGCGGATCGCCGCCAGCAGCCGCTGCAAGGCCGGACGTTCCATGGTGGCGCCTGAGAGACCGCCGTCGTCGTAGTGTTGCTTGACCAGCCGCCAACCTTCTCCCGCCTGGCTTTTGATGAACGCTTCGCAAGCTTCGCGCTGGGCGTCGAGCGAGTTGAAGTCCTGCTCGAGGCCTTCCTCGGATGATTTGCGCGTGTAGATGGCGCAACGCTTGAGCTTATGCGCTGGCGTCGGACTGCTCTCTGCGCTTGAGGCCAAAGAACAACGGTCCCGACCAGCGGCTGCCGGTAATCCGCCGCGCGGTTTCGGACAGCGACTTGAAGCGCTGGGCGTTGTACTCGTAACCACTCTCCAGAACCGTTACCCGATGTGTGGTGCCGTGCCACTCGCGCAGCAAGACCGCCCCGGCTTTCAACCGTGGCTGGTTCAACCGGTCGAGGGGTCGCCGCTCTGCGGGAAGACCAGCTACCTGACGCAGTAGACGGCGGGTCGCAGGCTTGATGCCGCCGAAAGCCTTCTCCTGTAACCGGTAGGCCAGAACGCCGATCAGCAGCGGGCCGTAAAGCCGCTGCGGGCGCGCGGTTCCAAACAATTCCCGCCAACGCTCATCAAGCTGCTCCGCGCTCAGCTTCGGCAGCAGTTCGATTTCGACTTCGATTCTCTCCATCTCGCTTCGTGGTGCTATGCGCATGCTGTCCACCTCTCCATCCTGGTGGACACACACATCCCTCTTATCGCGCCGTGATGCCAGTCCTGATCGTCTAAACAAATCGGCCTCTTCGCCTATCTCCGATCACGCCGCGAAACGACAAGTCCACCGAGAGTTCGAATTGACTGCCCTCCACCATCCAGTCCGCTAGGTTCCGCACATCTGGGAGAATCGGTCGAAAAGCGCGCGTGTGCGCGCGATTTGAGATCTCGCGCGGACCCGGAGAATGCCGCTTTCGGCGCGATTCGCGCGAACCGGCCAATTCCTCTCTCGGCCAGATTTGCCTAGGTCCGTCCGAATGGCACCCCTGAGCGGACCCTATGACCAAGGGCAGCCGATTCGCGTCAAGACCAGAACTCCTCACACGCCTGCGCGATTGCACCCCGGTCGGCAAGCGCTTCG
>JASHZA010000088.1 GCA_030042765.1 Candidatus Binataceae bacterium
TACCCGAAGATTGGTTCGCATCGCTAATGCTGGTCTTTACTGGGCCTAGTGGCGCTTCGGTGCGTGCAACGATCGAACCGAGCCTGGCCAATTACTTCTCGACCGTGGCCGAGACAGTTCGCCCCGAGACTTTCGGGTCCTCGCCCGCCGAGTTCGAGAAGGTGCGGGCGCGTCTGCGCGAGATGAAATACGAGACCGTCGACTCGCTGATGGGAATCTTTGGCGAGCCCGAGTACTGCATTGAC
Organism: Candidatus Binataceae bacterium; assembly: GCA_030042765.1. Classification (GTDB taxonomy): domain Bacteria; phylum Desulfobacterota; class Binatia; order Binatales; family Binataceae; genus JASHZA01. The sequence goes on from JASHZA010000088.1 coordinate 246, forward strand.
CGCATCGCCGAACTGAAGGAGCGTTTTGGCTTCACCCGGATGGTGTGTTGGTTCGAAACCGGCGGTCTGAGCGGACACCAAGAAGTGCTTGATTCAATGCGTCTATTCGCTGAGCGCGTGATGCCGCGCTTCGCTTGAATCGCCGGGTCTCGGGCTATCGGCGGGGGTAAACACGCTCAAAAACCCGGTTTGCTTGAAGGGTGAAACGTGTATACTTCGAGTATTAAGGGGGCTGGGGCGCCATGGATGACACGACTAACGAGGATAATGATCGTTTTTTGCCGGAGTTCGGCGTCAGGGTTTTTCTCGTCGAGGATAACGCGGAACACGCGTTTATCGCTGTAACCGTAATCCGCCAATTACTCGGCGAGGCCAGCGAGGTCATCGTCGCTGAGAACGCGGAAGAAGCCGTCGGGCTCATCGGGCAATTCACTGATTCGGACCGGCCCGACCTTATGCTCGTCGACCTACGGTTGCCGGAGAACGGGGGATTCGCAGTACTCTCTGCGGCCCGAGCCCACGATCCCTGCGCCCACGTGCCAACTTTCGTCATCACCAGTTCGCTTTACGATCAGGATATCGCGAAGAGCTACGAACTCGGCGCTTCGGCTGTATTGTGCAAACCATTGTCACGAGCAACCCTGCGTGAGGAGTTGATCCGGATCGGCAAGCTGGCGCCAACCAACGCGGCTACGCGGACGCAAAGCACCCACTAGACGAACCGCGTCAGAATCTGCCGCGCACGCGGCATCAGACCGTCGGCCATCTCTGGTTCCACGGACGCGCCCACTCGTACGCATGACTGGCCTGTAGTACCAGGTCGTCGCGGTAACGCTCCGCAACAATTTGCAGCCCGCAAGGCAGTCCGCTGTCAGTCATTCCGGCGCGCACCGAGGCTGCGGGATGGCCGCTAAAGTTGAACGGATAAGTGAACACCAGCGCTTCCATCAGGTCCTTGAGCGGCTGCCCGTCGATTTCCTTCGGTGGTGGCCCTGAAGCGTTGAAGGCCTCGCTTGGTAGGGTTGGCGTCAGGAGCAAATCGAAACGCTCGAAAATTCCGCGCAACCATTCATTGAATTGAGTGCGCACGCGGTAGGCCTCGCCGTACTCTCGCCATGTGAGCTTCGCGGCGCTTTCTACACTGGTCAGAAATGTCCGCCCATAATCTTCGCGATGGCCTTCGAGATAGCCTCCCAGATCGGCCAACGTCTGCCCCGATCCGATGGTGCGCCATGCGTGACACGTTTCGATCACTGGCTCGTCCAGTATGGTCAGTTCATGCCCCATGTCTTTAAAGGTAACAGCCGCTGCTGCGGTTTCGCGACGAACGTCGGCCTGGACCGGATGGCCGAAGTCCGGATGGAACGCGATGCGCAGCTTCTTCGGCCTCCGCTCCAGCACGGCGCGGTAGGAAATGCCAGGATGAGGCAGGGAACTCGCGTCTGAAGGGTGGTAGCCTATCACCGCGTCCATGTACATCGCGGCGTCGCGCACGGTGCGTGAAATCGGTCCAACCACGGCGAAATCCACCCATGGCGTCATACCGAGCCACGGCCGCATCGGGATACGCCCCTGCGTTGGCTTTAGCCCGAAGCAGCCCGTATAGCAGGCGGGAATCCGAATCGAACCGCCCCAATCCGAAGCGGTAGCGAGCGGGACCATCCCCGACGCTATTGCCGCCGAACTCCCACCTGAAGATCCGCCCGGCGTACGCTCAATGTTCCAGGGATTGCGCGTGACGCCGAAGAGCAGGTTCCTGGTGAATGCTGTAAAGCCAAATTCGGGTGTATTTGTCTTGCCGACGACGATGCCACCGGCGGCTTTGAGTCGCGCCACTTCGATCGAATCCTCGTGCGCGATGTTGTCCTTAAAGGGGACCGAGCCGAAGGTTGTTGCCATTCCGGCCACACTGTCGAGGTCTTTGACACCAAGCGGCAATCCCGCCAGGGGTCCTATCTCTTCACGGCGTGCGATCTTCTCGTCGAAGGCGCGCGCCTCGGCCATCGCCTCGTTCGTCCGCAGCGCACAAAATGCGTTGAAAGATGGATTGAGGGCTTCAATCCGAGCGATTGTTGCCGCCATCAATTCGCTGGGTTTGACTTCGCGCCGGCGGATCATCGAGACCAGTTCGAAGGCAGAGGCCCAGTGCAATTGATCCATAACGTTGCCTCCCTCGAGCTCGCGCGAGGCCATGTATTGAATTTTCTTACTATCCGCCGCACAAATTTGGAATGCGATGCGTGTTTTGTTTCAGCGGGACAACTAAATCGGCGAAACGTGTTTTGCTCTGTCTTGCGGTGGCCCTCTTCATGACGCCGATTCAACGGCATTGTGCGATTGCTGCCAGCGCCCACGGCGGAAGTGTTTTTCTGACGGCATTCGGCTCGACCACTGGTGGCGTAACAGTAAAGGCGGATGATGTTGAGGCTAAGATCAAGCTGTCCGGCACGCGTCTCTATAGCGGCCAGCAGCTTCATGTCCTGATCGAGTTCGCGGTCGCGCCCGGATGGCACATTTATGGTGTGCCCTTGCCCGAGGGCTACACCCCGACCGCCGTCAAGTTCGACGACGGGCTGATTTCCAGCCAGGCAGTGTCTTTTCCCAAGCCCACACCGGTCAAGTTCGAAGTATTGGGCGAGACCCTGCCGGTTTACCAAGGCGACTTCAAAGCGTCGGGCACGATTCGCTTGAAACAGAAACTTGCGCCTGGCGATTATCAGCTCGCCGGCACAATCGAATTCCAGGAATGTAATGACACGCTTTGCAAGATGCCGCGAACCGCACGGTTCGAGATCCCGATCAGCATCGAGCCGCTGGTTCCCGGTGTACTGAACCAGTAGTGGAGAGTTCGGCTGTGAATGGAGCGAGGCCGGCCGCTAAGCCAGGCTCGCTCTATTCCTTCGACTAAAGAACGTTGTAAGCGCGTAGCACGTTCTCACCCAAAATTCCCCGCCGTCCAGACTCCGTCATTGGCTTGACCATCCCGGCCAGCTCCTCGAGATAGTTCCCCGGATGGTCCGGATGAGGATAGTCGCTAGCCCAGAAAAACTTGTCCTCACCCAGGTGCACCATCATCGCGGCGATCGTGCGTTCGTCAGGGTCAGCCGAGATGAAACAGCGCTCCTTGAAATAGTGCGAAGGCTTTTCCTTGAGACGCACCGTCTGCGCGATCGGAGTGCCGGTAAAAATGGCGTCGGCGCGATCGAAGAAGTAGCCCACCCATCCCGCGCCCGACTCCAGCACGACGACTCGCAGCCGCGGAAAGCGATCGAACACGCCGACCTGGAAGAACGTCGCGAACGCGTGCATCACGCCCTGGCCCGCGAACATGTCGAAGTACCAGGCTGCCCACCCGAAATGGTCGTAACGATGGTGTACTCCGAAGGCCATGGGTTCGATTGTCGGATGGATCGCGAACGGCACGTCACAATCCTGGGCTACGGCGAAGACACGATCATGCGCGGGGTCGCCGTGAGGCCGGCGCGAAATTGTGAACGGGGCGACGAATGCTCCCTTGCATCCGTCCTTCACCGCGCGTTCAAGTTCCCTTGCCGCTTCGTCGGGATCACCGAGCGAAAGATGCGCGATCGGCACCAGCCGCCCGCCCGAATCACGGCAGAAATCGGCAATCCAGCGGTTGTACGCTCGGCAATACGCCGCCGACAGCTCCGGGTCCATCGTTTCGCATTCCCACAGCAGTCCGATTGTCGGGTACAGCAGCGCTTTTGCCATCCCCTCCTTGTCGAGCAATTGGAGGCGCTCTTTCATAACCATGGTGCCGAACGCGGCGCCCCTGAGGTAAGTGTCCTCGGGCTGCGGCCGAGCGTAACGCAGCTCCGCTGCCCGGCCTTCGCCGACGAACTTCTCGCGACGCCGGCGCGCTTCCTCGACCTGCTTGCCCATTCCGCCCAGCGTGCCAAGCGCGCCTGGACGCGTCATCGTCGCACGCCGTCCGGCCACCTCGAGATATTCGTACCCATCATCGCCCACGCGAATCCGGATCGCATTTGAGCGATACTTCGGCTCGAGGTATTTTTCCCACAGATCGGGTGGCTCGAGGATATGCCCGTCGGCGTCGACGACAAGGCCTTCACTTTTCATTCGGATGCTCCCAGTTTCGAATTTGGTCCGCGCGCCTAGAACAGCGCGATCGGGTTCACCGGCGACGCCGTGCCCTGCCTCAGGATGAGTGGCGCCATCACGAACTGGAACTCGTAACGTCCGTTGCGGGCGCATGCTTCTGCGAGGGCATCCAGGTCGGCGTTGTCGATCAGGTGTACTCCCATCATCACCAGCGTGCAGACGTGAATCGGCAGTGCGAATTCCTTGAACCCGCTGGGGACCGCATCGCTTATCCCATCGGAGCCGAGCACCGCGATCTTGCGGCCGTGCAGCCATGGCAGACAGTTCACGTCAAGCCCGGCCAGTCCTCCATGGAACGGATCCCATCCGCCCTTCTCCTTGCGTTGCCGCGCGCGCCCCGTGCGGATAAACAGCACGTCGCCCTCTTCCACGGTAACGCCGTGGTCCTTCTCGGCGGCGTCCAGATCCGCCGGCGAGATTCGCACGCTATTTTCCAAATAGTTGGTCTTTTTGATCTTCGGTATATCGAGCAGGATCCCGCGGCTGATCACTCCCTGGCTCGTAACGTCGATCGCGCACTTCTTCGCGCCGTGTGATCCGACTTCGCTGGCGGAGAAGCCGTTGTACATCTTGCCCTCGTAAAAGACGTGGCACAGCGCGTCGAGATGGGTATTGGCAAGTCCGTGGGGCGCGATCGCAAAATAGTCGCCGCTGTATGCCAGCAGTTCCACCTCGTGCGAATCGTGACCGCACTGTTGCATCAGGTGCATTACGGGGGTCGGATTGTCGGGGGCGGGAATCGTGGCCAGCGGAAGCGATAGCGATACCGCCTCACCGGTGCGTACGAGCTTCGCCGCCGCCGCGCGCTTCTTGTCGTTGATATAATTGAGCGCGCCGCGTTCGTCCGCCTTGCCCCAGCGTTCCCAGTTGCTGCATTTGCTCAACATCGTCTTGACGTCTTGATCAGTCAGAGCACCCGCCATCGTCCTCTCTCCTTTTCGAGTGAAGTCGTTGCCCGGATTTCTTGTGAAACTTGCGCCGGACCTCCCGCAGCCCTACAGGACCGCCAGAGGGTTCACCGGCGACGCGGTACCCTGTTCCAGAATCAACGGCGCCATCGCGAACAGGAACTCGTAGCGATTGTGTTTCGCGCACGCCGCGGAGAGCGCCTCCAGGTCGGCATTATCGATCAGATGGATTCCCATCATAACGAGCGTGCCGACGTGGATCGGCATCGAAAGCTCGGCGGCGTATCCATTCGGCATGAGGTCGCTCACCGCGTCGCATCCGAGCACCGCGACCCGCCGCTCGTGCAGCCACGGCAGGCACGACGCGTCGAGCCCGGGCAGTCCTTCGCGGCGCGGATCCGACGCGCCCTTGACCTTGCGCCTCTGATGGCGTCCCGTGCGAATCAGCAGGATGTCGCCCTCCTCGACTCGCGCTCCATGAAGCTTTTCGGCGGCGTCGAGTTCTTCGGGGTAAATCGGTTCGCCCGGCTCCAGCCACTCGGTCTTTTTCACCTTCGGGATATCGAGCAGCACGCCGCGGCTGACGATGCCGTCGCGGGTCACGTCGATCGCGCACTTCCGCGCGCCAAAACGCCCCACTTCGCGATTACTGAACCCGTTGTACATCTTGTTGTCCCAGAAAACGTGACACAGTGCGTCCAGATGCGTGAAGGCCATGCCGTGTGGGGCAATCCCGAAGTAATCCAGCGAGGCGATCGCATGTGGTCCTACGTGCAACATCATGTGCTGCACCGGTTGCGGGTTCTCCGGAGAGGTCTTGGTCGAAAGCGGCAGCGAAAGCGAAACGATTTCACCCGCCTGCGCCAGACGTGCTCCCGCGGCACGTTTTTGCGGGGTGATAAAGTTAAGCGCCCCGCGCTCGTCCTCTTTGCCCCACCGTCCCCAATTGCAGATCTTTTCGAACGTGGCCTTGACCTCTTCGGGGGTAAGCCGGGTTGCCATGAATGCACCTCCAGTGGCGCTTCGTCAGATCGTTTTCGCGAGCCGCGACGAGCTTCCCCTTGCCCGGTCTGCGGATCGCGTCGATGCGCAGGTTTTTCGCGCGAATGCGACGTTCCTATAGCACGACCGGCGCGGTCGCGCATAATCGCGAAGGTGGTATCATCTGGGCGGACGCGGGCGACCAATTGCCCGGTCCCGCCGACCAGGAGCGGCAGCGGCAATTGAGCAACAGGGACATCGAAGCGGCTCGTACCTTCCACCGGGTGACCGCGCATTCCTTTACGAGCGTGCGGACGACGCCCCACACCCTTGACTGGGACAATCGCCCCCTCCCGTACAAGATCTACCCCGAGGCTGGCGCCGTCGCGCTGCCGCGCGACCTTGAGCTGTCTCCTGTGCCGGCCTTGACCGCAGTTCGCGCTGCGGCGCTCGTCGATTCAGAAACGCCGGTCGATCGCGAAGCAGTTGCCCGGATATTGTTTTGCGCCGGCGGGCTGACACGAAGCCTCACCGTCGACGGCCAGCCGTATCATTTTCGCGCTGCCCCCTCGGCGGGCGCGCTCTACCCGGTCGAGATCTACCTTGCCGCGAGCGAGGTCGACGGACTCGAAACCGGTCTCTATCACTTCTCGCCCGCGGACTTGCGGCTGCGCGGCTTGAGGCGTGGCGATTGGCGAATGCACCTTGCGAGGAGCGCCGGGATGCGCTCGTCGATCCTCGAGGCGCGGGCCGTGCTCGTGATCAGTGCGATCTTCTGGCGCAGCACCTGGAAATACCGCTCCCGGGCTTACCGCTATTGCTTCTGGGATACCGGCACCATGCTTGCCAATGTGCTGGCCGCGGCCAACGCCGAGGGTCTGCCGGCCGAGGTCGTGACCGCGTTCGCAGACGATCAGGTTGAGACATTGATCGGTGCCGACGGCGAAAGGGAGGGCATTATGTGCCTTGTCGCGCTTGGCCGTACGGCTCCAGCGCGCGCGGAGTGGCCGGAATTGCGGCCGCTTGAACTCGACACGATTCCTCTCTCCGCGACCGAGGTCCGTCACCCGGGCCTCGTCCGGATTCACACCGAATCGCGCCTGGCTTCGTCTGAAGAAGCACGTGAGATCGCGCAAGCGCGTATCGAATCGGCAAATTTGGGAAAGCCCGGACCCGAAACGGCGCCACGTCCGCTCGAAGATGAGGCAGGGCTGGGTCTGGGCGAAACCATCCTGCGCCGAGGCTCAACGCGCGTCTTCGCCCGCGAGGCGATCGACGCATCCGAACTCGCCACCATCCTGGCGGTCTCCAGCAGCCATCCGCGGATTGATTTCCCACGCCTGACCGAGACCTATCTGTTTATCCACGCGGTCAACGGCCTGGAACCGGGAGCCTACTACTACAGGCGCGAGACTGGTGCATTCGAATTGCTCAAGGCCGGCGACTTCCGTGCGCAGGCCGGCTACCTATGCCTCGAGCAGCCGCTCGGCGCGGATTGCACCGCCATGATCGTCTACATGGGCGATTTGGAACGCATTTTGGCGGCGTTCGGGAATCGCGGTTATCGCGACGCGCACTTGGAGGCGGGCCTGTTGGGCGGCCGGGCGTACCTCGCCGCCTATGCACTCGAACGAGGTGCGACGGGGCTAACCTTCTACGACGACGATACCTCGAGGTTCTTCGAACCTCACGGCGCCGGGATGAGCCCTCTTCTCATGATCGCGGTGGGCGTTCCCCGGCGGCGCGAGTCTTCGCGCGACGACGCAGCCTGGTAGCTTCCGGCAAATTCTTATTCCCTCTCCCTGACCAGGGAGAGGGTGCCGAGCGCAACGCGCGAGGCAGGTGAGGGTCATCCCGAACATCGCAAGGGATTTCTCCTTCCCGTCCCCTGCGCCACCCCCCCCGAGCGCGTAATCCCGGCCCACGCTGTCCATCTGATGAGCGCCTGCTTGCCGCTTGGGCATAGTCACTGAACATTTCAATTTGCAACTAAGGCTTTGCGAATGGCATCGCGCTTGCTCAACCGGCAGTTGTTTCGGGTCCCCCGGCGTGGGGAGCCAGCGGACGCATAGCCGTTCAAAAGCAGGAGGAAGCATGGCCGGTTCACCAAAAGACGCACCGAAGATGAAACCGACGCTTGGGCTAACCGGCGTGACGGTAAACGCGATGGCGTTGATAGCGCCCGGCGCCTTTCTATGGATCACTTACGTCGTTCAGGCGGGATACGCGTACCCCTCCGGTATGGGGATGTGGGCGGGAATCTTCGCCGCTGTGGTGCTCGCATACGCCACCGCGGTTTCATACTCGGAACTCGCCAAACTCTATCCAGGCGCGGGTAGCTCATATCTCTTCGCAGAGAAGGCGTTCCTCAACACCACCCATGCCTTTAGGTTCGCGCGTATCGCGAAGTTTATCACGGGCTGGGCATCTCATCTTTACTATTGGGTTTACCCCGGTGTGATGGTCGCAACGATCGGTATCATGATCGGATACATCGTTGGCAGCTTGTTCCCCAACTATATGAACGCCGGTATTCCAGGCCCCGTGTTCATGGCGCTGGTCGCGATCATCTTCAGCTATGCAATCTCCTGGATCGCGTACCGGGGCGTAGTCGGCTCCACGATGGTCAATCTCGTGATCAACGTGATCCAATGGATAGCGCTGTTGTTCTTCACCGCGCTCGCGATCTCCTATCGGCTGAGCCATCCGGCCGGCTCGATCGGTCTGGCCCTGGACGGCACCACCAAGACGATCAGCTACGCGTTCAGCGGGGACGCACCGGCTCATACTGGCGCGCTCTCGGTAATCCTGCCGCACAATTTTAATTGGTTGATGCTCCAGGCTACGATCGCAATCCTTCTGCTGGTCGGATTTGAATCGATCACGTCGCTTGGAGAGGAGGCCAAAAACCCCACCAAGGACATTCCGCGCGGGGTCCTGCTCTCGATCACGATTCAATGCCTGTTCATGTACCTGATCGAATACTTTGCCGCGAACTACTTCATGAACAGCGCCTACAGCCTCGCCGACGCGAAGGGCTCGGCCGCGCCGATCGGTGACATGATGGTCATCGTCGGGAATGCCTTGCTCGGCGGACACGGTCAGGCTTTCATGCTGATCGAGGCGGTGACGGTATTTCTCGCGCTGATCGGCACCACACTGGCTTGCATCAACACCGGCGCGCGCGTGACCTACGCGATGGGCCGCGACGATGAGGTGCCCGAACACTTCGGCTTGCTGCACGGCGACAACCTGACGCCCCATCGCGCGATTTGGACCCTCGCAACGATCTCGGCCGTGCTTGGCGCGTTTGCCGCCCTGTTCTTCTTCTGCGGATCCGCCGCTCCCGACGACAAGACCATTGCCACGCTGCCGCACACCATCTGGTACTCGCTCGGCATCGGCTCGAGCGCGACACTGGCCTCGCTGCCTAACGGACTTGCGCTGGTGACGCTGATTTCCAACTTCGGCACTTTCGGACTCTACGGCCTGACTAACGTCATCTGCATAGTGGCCTTCCGCGAGCATCACGAATTCAGCGGTTTCAAGCACATGGTCGTGCCTGTATTCGGCGCGCTGGCAAACTTTGCCTGCATGGCCTTCTACGTCATCGGGCCGCTCGAAGGGCTCGGCAGTTGGAAGGAGCCGATCATCGCGGTAGTACTGGCCGCCATTTGGGGAATTTACGGAGCGGTCTACTTCACGCGGAGTTCGCGCAAGAAAGGGAAAGAAACGGTCCTTATCGCGAAGCCCGCTTAGGCACTTGGGAGTAGCGGAGGGGTCGCGTGAAGATCCCTCCGCTCCCTCCCTGCTGTTGCAGATGGAGGTGTCGCGAACGTTTGGCCGATTTGAAACGGCGGTGGAAGCTATGCAGCTCCGCCGCCCGCCAGTTTTTCCACAAAACCGATCGATAATTCACAACTTGGATGAAATCAGCGGTCTACCCCTTGAATCAACGCAACCTGAATGGCCAATTAGTCAGATGTACCGGCCCTCGTAAAGAAGTATCGGGCGGGAAGAGGAGGATTGGAGGTGGCTACGCGCAAAACTGCGAAATCGCAAACGAAACGGTCTTCGGAGAACGGGCTGAACGGCCGATCCAAAGAGTCCTTCTCAGCACCGGATGCGGGCCCGGCTGCGAAAACAGACTCGCCCAGCTTCGAGCCGATTCGGTTGCGAGCAGATGCAGCCCTTGCGGCGAACGCAAACTCGCCCAGCTTCGAACAGATTCGGTTGCGAGCCTACGAGATTTTCAAGACTCGCGGCGGCACCGATGGAAACGACGTCTCCGACTGGCTCGAGGCGGAAAGGCAGCTATCCAGAGACTCCGGCTCGCGGACCGACTGACCCGAATAGTCACCAGCTTAGCCGTTCCGCGCCTGGCGTGCCTCCGGGTGGTCACGGTGACGCCACGATGAACTCTGTGGACCGTGACGTTCAAGCCCTGCCATCTCCCAACTTCGAGGTGGCGATATTATCCGACGTTGGTACCAATCGGGACAACAACGAGGATTCCAGCGGCCACTGCGTTGAGAGCCACGATGCCGCGCTGTTTGCGGTAGCCGACGGCGTGGGCGGCTACGAGGGCGGAGAAATCGCCAGCGCGATGGCGATCGACATAACCCTGAGTTCGTACCGCGAGAACCCGGTCGCGTGGGGTCCCGCGAAAAGACTCCTGCGGGCGGCGCAAAGGGCCAACATCGAGATTCACAATCGCGCGCTCACCGTGCCGGAACTGCGCCGGATGGCGACCACGCTGACCGCCGCGGTAATCGACGCCGGGGTCCTTTACGCAGCCCACGTTGGCGACTGCCGCATCTACCTGGTCCGGCGCGGGC
>JASHZA010000089.1 GCA_030042765.1 Candidatus Binataceae bacterium
ACTCCTTCGCCACCAGATTCATCCCGTCTCGCAGCGGCGTGACCAGCGCGATATCGGCGGCCTGATAATACGCGACCAATTCTTCGGTCGGGAACTGCGTGTAGAGATAGCGAATGGGAACCCAGCCGTGAGAGGTGAAACGACCCACCACGCGGCCCACGAGTTCGTCGATCTGTTTCTTGAGCGCCGCGTATTCCGCCACGCGGCTCCGCGACGGAACCGCGATCAGCAAGAGCGTAACGCGCTGGCGATGTTGCGGATTCGACTCCAGGAAACGCTCAAACCCGAGCAGGCGCTCTCCGATACCTTTGGTGTAGTCGAGACGATCGACACCAAGCACTACGGTCTTGGTATGCAGCTCCTTACGGATTTGCTGCGCGCGGCGCTGCACCCGCTCGCTCATCGACAAATTGTGGAAATAGTCCGCGGCAATACCCAGCGGAAACGCTCCGACGCGTGTTCGACGGGAATCGTGGAAAACGTCGCCGGTTTCACGATCAACCTCGAAGCCCATGATGCTCTCGCAGCTATCGAGGAAATGCTTCGTATAGACCGGGGTGTGAAACCCGATTAGATCGCTGCCAAGCATGCCTGCAAGGAGTTCCGCTCGCCACGGAAAGATCCGGAAGATCTGTTCGGGCGGCCACGGAACATGCCAGAAGAGCCCTATCGGAACTTTGGAATTGTGCTCGCGCAATAGCGCCGGGGTCATGGCAAGATGAAAGTCTTGCACCCACACCGTGTCGTAGGAATGGCCTTCCGATTCGGCGGCTTTTGCAAAGATTCGATTAACCTGGCAATAGGAACGCCATTGTGCCGCATCGAAGCGGCAATTGAGCGTCATAAAGTGCATCAGTGGCCAAAGTGCTCGATTGCACATTCCGTAATAGTAATTCGAAACGTCCCTTTCGCTGAGCCTTAGAAGCGACATCAGAAATCGAGGATTCAACGGTGGCAACATTGTCCGCTTGGGACCGTTCGATCCGCCCGACCACGCGATCCACAGTCCTCCATATCGCTCCAAGAGACGCAGAAATGTCGATCCGACGCCACCAACGGTCGGCTCGACACGTTCCCTTCCGCCTTCCGTCACCACCTCTATGGGCGCGCGATTCGACATAACAAGGAGCCGCCCTGGCCGCGCTCCCAGATGCGCCGCGCTTTGTCTAATGGCGGTTTCCTTTTCGTTTGCGTACACGGGATTCGCCGGCGTCAGGGCCATTTCCAACCTCAAAGCCCAGACCACCCGATTGCATCGAGCGCGAGACTGGTTGAAAATAATTTTAGCTCAGTTGGTTCGTTACCGCCAACCCAAACTAGCTCATATGCCATCAGTCGCCGCAGAGCCTTTCGACTTTGAGATTAGCCTCAACCTGACGCTCCTGACCGGACAAAGGGCGCGTGACCTCGCCGAGTTGCTCGAACTGATGCGGGTCTTGCCCGGTTCGGTGATTTACCATCACACGCACCGTTTTCTCGTCCAGCATCAGTATTTGTCCCCCGAACCGCCCAACGATTTCGCTTACTGGGTATCCAATATTCTGCTCGAGCACACCCTGGGGGAGGAGCTCGCCGCTATTGATATCTTGCGCTTTTCAACCATCCACGATTTGCGCGCCGAGTTGATTAGAGTGATCGAGCAGTTTCTCGAGAGCAGAGCCGAGGTTCGCGCCGCACCGCCCGGAATGGAGTTCCACTTCATGCGTTCGGTATCGTTCGTCATGGGTACCGGGATCACCGTGCATGACTTGCGCGAGTTTCGCGACGCTCTTCAGCGCCTTCCGCCAAGTTCGATTTCCTATCATATGTTCGATGCACGGCTGCGGCTCGAGCGCGGCGACAACGATTTCTCGAGTTGGCTCGAAAAGGGACTCGGCGAAACCGGCGTGGCCGCTGCTATCCGCAGGCTCGACCCCTACACGCTGACAACCGACGGCCTGCGCCGGGCGATTATCGCCCTGGTCGATCGGCGAGTGGAGACCTAGAGTGCGATCCAACTTGTCTGATTACGTCCCCGTCGTTGGCGAGGGTGTCGTCACTGAACTGCGCCTGCTCGGCGAGCGGCTGGCCGGCAAACGAGTGCTGAACGTGAACTCCACGCGTATGGGTGGCGGGGTCGCTGAAATTCTCAACCGCCTCGTACCCTTGCTGCGCGAGCTCGGGATCAACGCGCGATGGGAGGTGATCCGGGGCAACGAAGATTTTTTTGTACTCACCAAAAATCTTCACAACGCGCTTCACGGCACTCCGGTCAATTTCACCCCGCGCGACCGGCAGATTTTCGACCAGGTCACCGATGCCAACCTCGACTCGATTGACCTTGACGCGGATATTCGGTTCATACACGACCCGCAGCCCGCGGGCTTGATCAAGGCGCGGAACGGCAGCAACGGGCATTGGATGTGGCGTTGTCATATCGACGTGTCCGCGCCTGCGCCCGGGGCTTGGGAATTTATCGCGCCGATGGTCGAGCGCTATGACTTGTCGGTATTCTCGGCGCCCCAGTTTGCGCGCACAATGAATCTGCCTCAGGTCTTGATAGCGCCTTCGATCGACCCATTGTCGGACAAGAATCGCGAGTTGTCCCAGAGCGAAATCGAAGCGGTACTGACGCGCTTGGGAATTCACAACGACAAGCCAATAGTAACTCAGGTGTCGCGATTCGACCGCCTCAAGGACCCGGTCGGTGTCATCAAAGCATGGCGCATGGCGCGCGGGCGCTACGATTGCCAGCTAATCCTCGCAGGCGGGAGCGCCACCGACGATCCCGAGGGCGCGGCCGTGCTCAAGGAGGTGCGGGAACTGGCCGGCGACGATCCCGACGTGCACGTTCTCGACCTTCCTCCCGATGCGAACGTCGAGATCAACGCGATCCAGCGGGCTTCCACTGTCGTCTTGCAAAAATCGCAAAAGGAAGGGTTCGGGTTAACTGTTTCCGAAGCTCTCTGGAAGCGGCGGCCCGTAATTGCAAGCGGCGTCGGCAGAATTCCCTTGCAAATCACCCACAAATATTCCGGTATCCTCACCCACACGATCGAGGGCGCCGCTTTCTGGATCAAACAACTGCTCGGCGCGCCAGACTTCGCGCGCAAGCTCGGCGAGAACGGACACAATCACGTGCGTGAGAATTTCCTGCTTACCCGCCACATGCGCGATTATATGCTGGCGTTTCTGTTCGTCGCTGACGGACAAGGCAGCGTAATTCGAATCTGACTGTCGGAGCGGGTACCGCCAGCACTGCATATCTGCTGCCGGCCAGTCTGGTGCAGCGGCGCAATCCCGACGACTCCTCGACCAGTCGAAGGTATCGGTCGCGAGAGCCTTTAGCGATGGTATTCGGGCTCGACGCCGGCGAACCTTAATCTTTGCGAGCCCGCCACTCAAGCGGATAACATGAATGTCGCGTCTCGCTCACGTATATCGGGGCCGGGAGTGAGGGAATGCGCAGCGCCGAGAGGGGGCGCGAACCAGACCGCATGTGCCGGTGCTCCGCGCTTCTCGCTCGAGGTATCACTCCAGCCTCCGACAAAAATCCGAGAGAAGGCCGACTGGTTCGTCGCCGTCGCAAAGTTGCCACGCGGAAGAGGATGGGAAAATGGACAAGAGAGATATCGTCTGGTTCTCTGACGAGGGCTCCTCGGAAGTTGCGCAGTTGGGCGGCAAAAACGCCTCGCTCGGCGAAATGACCCGGAACATGTCCGCAAAGGGCATCCCGGTCCCGGACGGATTCGCCGTTACCGCCGCCGCCTGGTGGGAGTTCATCGACCATACGCAACTGAGGAGCAAAATTGCCGCCGATCTCGCCGCGATAAAAAGCCGGAAGCTCTCGCTGTCTGCGGGCGCCAGGAAGATCCGCGAACTGATTGGTCGCGCGCAGTTTCCCGCCGCGATGGGCGAGGCGATCAGCGCCGCCTATCGCAGGCTATGCGAACGCGCACGCCAACCGGAACTCGACGTGGCGGTCAGAAGCAGCGCCACCGCCGAAGATTTGCCCAACGCGAGCTTCGCCGGCCAGCAGGAGACCTTCCTTAATATTCGCGGCGAAAAACATCTGCTCGACGCCGTTCGCTGGTGCTTCGCCTCGTTGTTCACAGATCGCGCCATCGTGTACCGCGAGAACCACGGCTTCGATCACATGAAGGTCGCCCTCTCCGTCGGAATCCAACGAATGGTGCATTCCGACCGCGGAGCCGCAGGAGTGATGTTTTCGCTCGACACCGAAACCGGATTTCCCAATACTGTGCTCATCAACGCTTCGTGGGGATTGGGTGAAGCCGTCGTGCAGGGAACGGTCGAGCCCGACGAATACGTGGTTTTCAAGCCCCTGCTGCGCGAGAACAACCTCTCGCCGATTCTGGAAAAAAACCTCGGCGCCAAGGCGATTAAAATCGTGTACGGCGCCAGCGGCCGCAAGACGACCAAAACCGTCGCCACCTCGAAGCGGGAACGCGAAAACTTCGTCCTGAGCGACCAGGATATCCTGACGCTCGCACGATGGGCCGTCGCGATCGAAGAACACTACCGCCGCCCGATGGATATGGAATGGGCCAAGGATGGCGAGACCGGGGATCTCTTCCTCGTTCAGGCGCGGCCCGAGACGGTCCAGTCGCGCAAGGAGGCCGGTTCGCTCAAGACCTATTCGCTCAAACGAAAAGGGGAAAGGCTGCTGACCGGTCTGGCCGTCGGCGACGCGATCGCGACCGGCTCCGTCTGCAAACTGAGAGGTCCTTCCGAGATTGCCAAATTCAAGGACGGCGCGATCCTCGTCACCAGGATTACCGACCCGGACTGGATGCCGATCATGAAGCGCGCCGCCGCCATCATCACCGACCATGGCGGGCGCACCTCGCACGCCGCGATCGTGAGCCGAGAGCTGGGCCTGCCCGCGATCGTCGGCACCGGTAACGCCACCGCAACGCTAAAGGCCGGCCGCAATGTCACTGTCTCGTGCGCCGAGGGTGACGCCGGCTACGTATACGACGGCATCGCCGACTTCGAGGTGCGCGACCTCACGCTGGATCACATAGCGCGCACCAGAACCCGCGTCACGCTCAACATGGCCAACCCGGCCGCCGCGATGCGATGGTGGCGGCTGCCTGCAGACGGAATCGGACTCGCCCGCATCGAGTTCATCATCGGCAACATCATCAAGGTTCACCCGATGGCCTTGGTGAAGTTCGACCAGATCAAGGACGCGGGCGTCCGCCGCCGCATTTTGCAGCTCACGCGCGGTTTTGACGACAAGACCCGGTATTTCGTTGACACGCTCGCCTCCGGTATCGCCCGCATCGCTGCGACCCGCCACCCGGATCCGGTGATCGTTCGCATGAGCGACTTCAAAACCAACGAGTATGCCGAACTGGTCGGCGGCCGCCAGTTCGAGCCCCACGAGGAAAATCCGATGCTCGGCTGGCGCGGTGCCAGCCGTTATTACGCCGAGGGCTATCGCGAAGGCTTTGCGCTCGAATGCCGTGCGATCCGCAAGGTGCGCGAAGAAATCGGCCTGCGCAACGTAATCGTAATGATTCCCTTCTGCCGCACGCTCGAAGAAGCGGACAAAACGTTGCAGGTGATGGGCGAGAACGGCCTCCGCCGCGGCGAGAACGGCCTGCAAGTCTACGTGATGTGCGAGATTCCCTCGAACGTGATTCTCGCCGAGCAGTTCGCCCAGCGTTTCGACGGATTCTCGATCGGCAGCAACGATCTGACCCAATTGACTCTTGGCGTCGACCGCGATTCGGAACAGCTCGCTCCCCTTTTCAAGGAACAGAACGAAGCCGTTACCACGCTTATCGCGAACGTCATCGCAGCCGCTCACAAATCCAACCGCAAGGTCGGCTTGTGCGGACAGGCGCCCAGCGATCATCCCGAGTTCGCCCGCTTTCTGGTGCAGGCCGGAATCGATTCGATCTCGGTCAGCCCCGACAGCTTCGTCCGGGTCAAGGATCACGTCGCGGCAGCGGAATCCGAGCGAACATTAAAGGCAGTGAGCGCCTGAGCCACTCTGATTAATCTCAGCTTTGAAATACGAGGCGTCAAATGCCGGGAAATCTTACTGCGGAACAAATCGAAC
>JASHZA010000090.1 GCA_030042765.1 Candidatus Binataceae bacterium
CGCCGCCGCCACAACGATGCAACGTTTGATCGCGCTTGCCGAAGGGCCCGCGGACTGCCGACCGCCGAAGATCGCGCCCGGCGAGCCGCGCAGATTTCGATACGCGGCCACTGCCGCCCGCGCGTCGACTGATCCAACGGTGCCGGCGCGACGCTCGTATGCGGCCCGCATCGCCCTGTCGCACAAGATGTTGATTCGGCGCGGGATTCCAGCGCTGTCGGCGACCAGAGAGGCAAGCGCGCGCCGCTCGAAGATCTTTCCCGCACTCCCGCCTTGCCGCCGCATCCAGTAATCCACGTAGCTTTGGGCTTCGTCAGGTGTCAACGGATTCAGCGTCGCGCGAGCGCCAATGCTCTCGCAGACGTTGCGCAGCTCCGGCCTTTGCAGCCGCGTCAACAGTTCCGGTCGCGCGATCAGGAGGAAATGCAGACGCCTCTCGCCCTCGGCCTCGAAGTTCGCGAGCCGGTGCAGGTCCTTCAGGTTGACGTCGCTCAGATCTTCGGCTTCGTCCACGAATATCACGGCGCGGTCGCCCCACTCGTATGCGGGTTCGGGATGTTGCGTCAGGAATGCCTTGATAAGCGTGGTTTTGCCCGTACCGGACTCGCCTACCAACAGGGTAAAGCCGCCCGCCGGCCGCTCCATCGCCGATTCCAGCGCAGCGAGCGCCTCGCGGTGTTGTGTGCCAAGGAAGGGCGCAGCCGACGAAGAGCCGCCATCGAAAGGCGGTCCATCCAAGCCGAAATGCTGATAATACGTCGGCACGAGGTTAAATTCGGAGAGCGCGGCGTTGGCTAAACCTCACTCCTCCAGCACGATGAAAGACGGTGCCTTATATTTACCCGATTCTCAGCCGCGCTCGCTAATATGATTATTCATGGCGCAAGCGACATCCAGCTACCCCCACGGCATTATCCACAAGTTCCGAGCGCCCGGGCGTGTTGGCTTTCGACACGTGGATAGATTCGGCCGATCTATGGGCTTGCCGGCGACTGTTCTTCGGGCGCCGGCGACGCTGCAAGTCCGCTGACGGCGTAGGCCGCGGCGGTAATTTCATAATCAATCTGGCCGGCGGTGCTCCGTTGCTGAATCTGTCGGACGAAGATGGCGTTCGCGCTCATCTCACAAGCCTTGCGGTCGACGGACGTAATCACGTCTGCTTCCTTTGACACGCGGCCGGAGAGGTGGATCGTTCCGACACTGACGGCGCCCTCTCCCGGCGGCTCGGCCAGTACGATGACCGCGCAGCGCTGCGATTTTGAGGGGCCGCCGGAGGGGAGCGCATGGACAGCCATATTCTCGGCACGCGGCATTTCGGGTTTTCGAGCGTCTCGGGCGCGCGCACAGCCCACCATAAGAAGGCATCCAGCCAGCGCTGCGCATAGACTCCATCGCACCTACTAGGTGCTAGCAGCGCTGCCAACCACGCCGCAAGGCAAGCTGCGAACAGGCGGACGAGATGCTAAGATCGCCTAATGGAATCTTTGAGTCTCGACACGGTCGACATCCTTAACCCGGACCTTTACGTCCAACGCGGCTACCCGCAGGAGGAATGGAGGCTGCTTCGCCGCGAAGCCCCGGTCTTCTGGTATGAGCGCCCGAACGTAACGCCTTTTTGGGCGGTCACCCGCTACGACGATATCGTGACCGTGTCGCGCCAGCCCGATCTTTTCCGCAGCGGGCAGATCCTTTTCCTTACCGTGCAGGAACCGGGTTCGCCGGCTCCCGATGAGGTCTTCCTGCGCCAGCTCCTGAACATGAATCCGCCAGAGCACGGCGCCTATCGTGGGGTCGTGAATCGCCGCTTCACACCGCGCGCGGTCAAGCAGTTGACGCTGGATATCGAAGCGATCACCGCGCAAGTGCTCGACGGCGTCGTCGGCTCGAGAGAATGTGATTTCGTCACCGAGGTTTCGGCAAAACTTCCGCTGGCCGTGATCGCGCATATGTTCGGGCTTCCGCGCTCGGACTGGGACATGATGTTCCGGCTGAGCAACGCGATGATCGGACCGGCTGACCCCGAGTATGGCGGCGGCCAGACCATCAAGGAGAGCCTCCAGAAGACCCAACTTGAGTTCTTCAACTATTTCACTCAGTTGGTCGAAGACCGCCGCAAGGCCCCGCGCGACGACGTGGCAAGCGCGCTGGCCAACGGCGTGGTCAACGGCCAACCAATCCCCACCTTCGAACTCCTCTCCTTTTTTGCCCTGCTGATTATCGCGGGCAACGAAACCACGCGTAACGCCGTGAGCGGCGGACTGTTTGCGCTGATCAATAACCGCGACCAGTGGGAGCGGCTAAAGCGCGATCCGTCGCTGGCGGTTCCCGCGGTCGAGGAGATTCTGCGCTGGACCTCGCCGGTGATTCAGTTCGCACGCATGGCCACTGCCGATACGGAACTGCATGGTCAGAAGATTGCTGAGGGCAGCCTGCTCGCTTTGTTCTACCCCTCGGCTAATCGCGACGAGGATGCGTTCGAGGAACCCTTCCGCTTCGATATCGGCCGCTCCCCCAACAATCACATCGCCTTCGGCATCGGGGAGCACTACTGTCTGGGCGCGAACCTCGCGCGGCTCGAACTTCAGATTATGTTTCGCCAGCTCGCGCAGCGCCTTGATGAGGTTGAACTGGTCGGGCCGGTTTCGCGGATGCGTTCGAGTTTCGTCGGCGGCATCAAGCACATGCCGATCCGCTACAAGATGCTGGCGCGGTAGAGCGACCGCAACTCCTTCGCCGGGCGAGGCCGCCTATGCACGCTCGCCGGCGCGCGTCAGGCAAATATATCGAGCGGCACCGACGCGGTGACAACGAAGTTTGGAACGTCAACTACTTCGCTGATCTTCAGATCCACGGCGACGCTGGCAATCGCGTACGCCTGCTGCCGGCTGAAACCCCGGCGTTGCAGATAGTCGATCATCGCCAGCAGGGCGTTGCGCGCCGCAAGCGTCGCATCTTCGCTCTCCTGAACTTCTTCGCCGCGCATCGAAAGGCCGGTCGTCGCGTAGTAGCGCCGCGCCGGACGCGCCGGTTCGACTCCGGCGAACTCAACACCGCGGATCCGACGCTCGCGTGCGGCGCCCCGGTGCAGGACAAAGCGCAGACGGAACGTCGCGGCCATCTCGATCGCGCTGCCGCAGACTTCACCGTCGCCTTGCGCGAAATGCGCGTCCCCGATCGAGAACAGCGCGCCTTCCGTCCACACCGGGAGATAGACGCTGGTTCCTTTGACCAGCTGCTTGACGTCGAGATTGCCGCCTGTCTCGCGCGGCGGGATCGTCCTCAGCCCCTGCGACGCTACGGGCTCGGTTGCGGGGATCGCGGACCGCGGCTCAGGCGGCATCACCATACCGCCGCGCGCCGCCGCCGCCTGCTCGCGCCGGGCGATGCGCTCGAGTTGATCGAGCGCCGGTGCGACGCCAATCACCCCCGGGAAAGAAGCCTCGGGAATGCGGACGCCCGGCAGGTCGGGCGATTCGGCGTAGCCGCCCGCCAGACGCCAGCGGACCAGATGCGGCTCCGGAAACAGATCGCGCAAAAAACCGAATCCGGGCAACTGCGCCGTCCAGCCGGAATCGCCTGCGGCGATATCGACGATTTCCACCTCGAGCAGGTCGCCCGGCTCGGCTCCATTGATCCAGACCGGTCCCGTCAACGGATGGGCCGCATTCAGATCCCATTTGCCGGCGTCCGCAATGCCACCCGGGCCGATCTGGCAATCGAGCGCGTCCAACGTGTCGAGCACCGTTTCTTCGCCCGAGTCGATCCTGAGCGCAGGCGGGATCGCGGGATGCCAGCGATTGTGAGCTTTTCCCGGCTGGGTCGCGAGTCGCCTGTTCTGGTCGAGCCGGATCTCGTGAATCTTTGTGCTCACCTGCGTTCTCCTTGAGAGACAAAACGGGTTTGAGCACCCGTTCAGTACGGCGCACTGTGCAGGACGCCTTCGCGCTCGAGCTGTGCGATGCGCTCGCCGGGATAACCGAGATACGTCGATAGAATCTTGCGGTTGTGTTCGCCGAGGAAGGGCGCTTCCAGCGGCAGCTCGTCGGGAAATCCCGAGAAACGCAGCGGGAAGCCCGGAACCTGGAAATCTCCCAGGATCCGATCATGGACGGTGCGGACCGTGCGCCGTTCGCGCATATGCGGATGCGCCATCGCCTCCTCAACCGTCAGAACCGGAGCGTGCGGTATGTGCGCCTCGCGCAAAGCCGCGATCGCTGCCTCCGTGCCCGCAAGCTTCGCGAGCCATTCATTGATTGAACCGTTTACGAGATCGCGATTCGCGACGCGTTGGGTGTTATCGATGCAACGCGGATCATTTATGAGGTCCGGTCGTCCGGTGAGCCGGCACATGCTCGCCCAATGGTTATCCTGGAAAGCGAAGATCCAAAGCGCTCCGGTTTTGGTCTTGAAGATGCCCGCGGGCGAGAGCGCGCCCACCTGATTGCCGGTCCGCTGCGCCCTCATCGCTCCGCGGCTCGAACTCACCAGCTCGACTGCGAGATCGTGATAATGAAAGTACGAGTCGAGCAGCGACAGATCGAGGTGCTGGCCCTCGCCCGAACGTTCGCGATGGAGTAGCGCGGTGGCCACGGCGGCGTACGCGTGCACCCCGGTCGATACGTCGCCCATTGCCAATATCGGCGGGAAATATTCACCGCCCTCTTCACCGCTTAGCGACGTGACCCCCGCATACGCCTGCCCGACAAAGTCGTAGCCGGGCTCCGGCGCCAGCGGCCCGGTCTGGCCGAAGGTCGAGACCGAACACATGATTATCCGCGGATTCAGCTTACGCACCGTTTCGTAATCGAATCCCATCCGTCCGATCACGCCCGGCGCGTAGTTTTGGACCAGCACGTCGACCTTCGGGATAAGTTCGCGCACGACGGCGTTCCCGGCAGGATTCTTAATGTCCACGCAAAGGCTCATTTTGCCGCGATTTTGCTGGACGAAATAGGCGCTGCGCATATCTTTGACGTAAGGAAAGTTGCGGCACAGGTCGCCCTTGGGCGCGAGTTCAACCTTGATAATCTCGGCGCCCATCTCGGCCATCAGCTTGGTCACCGTCGGTCCGGCGACGAACTGGGTGAAGTCCAGGACCTTGTAGCCCTCGAGCATGTGCTTGCGGGAGTCCACGGCCATCGCGACACCTCCTGCCGATCACGGTAAAGTTACGGAAAAATCCTCGCGCGAACGGATGCTCCAACGAACGCGATTGCCGCGTCAAGTGCTGCGACTGCCTTGGGCGCATCGACCGCCGGCTCGTCCGGTCGGCTCATGCTGCGAGCACCACTGGACAATCGCGCAGGCACGGAGCACGCTGGCCTTGACCCGGTACGGGAGGTGCTCCGATGAAATTCACGGCGTTTCACCTGATGTCGTATCCGTATCTGCCGCAGGACTTCACCACAAAGTATCACAGCGTGTGGGTGGACATTCCGCGCGACCTCTACGACCCTAAACTCGGTCATCGCATCTACAACGACTATCTCGACCAACTCGAATTCGCCGACCGCGTGGGCTTCGACGGCATCGGCGTCAATGAGCATCATCAGAACGCCTACGGCCTGATGCCGTCGCCCAATATCATGGCGGCTGCGCTTGCGCGGCGGACGCAGCGCGCCAATTTGGTGGTGCTGGGCAACTCGATCGCGCTCTACAATCCGCCGGTTCGCGTCGCCGAGGAGTTCGCGATGCTCGATGTTATCAGCGGCGGGCGCCTGGTCGCGGGCTTCCCGGTCGGCACCGCGATGGACACCAACTATTGCTACGGCGAAGTGCCGGCGACCCTGCGCGAGAAGTATCGCGAGGCGCACGATCTGATCATGCGCGCGTGGACTGAGCCCGACGTTTTCAGCTTCAACGGCAAGTACACCAAACTGCGCTATGTGAATCTGTGGCCCAAGCCGCTCCAGCAGCCTCATCCGCCGGTATGGATTCCCGGCGGCGGCTCGGTCGAAACGTGGGACTTCTGCGCCGATCACGACTATCAGTACAGCTTCCTGTCGTTCTTCGGCTACGTCGCGGCGAAGAAGGTCGCGGACGGCTACTGGGAGGTGATGGCGAAGAAAGGCAAGCCGCTCAATCCGTACAGCATGGCGTTCGCGCAGGGCGTCGTGGTCGCGGAGACCGACGCACAGGCCGAGCGCGACTTCGCCGCGCATGCGGATTATTTTTACAATCGCTGTCTGCACATCTATCAGAACTTTGCCGACGCTCCAGGTTACCGCACGTTGAACTCGATTCGCGCCGCGATGAAATCCGGTCTCCCCGCAGCGCTCAAACCGCATTACACGTGGAAGGATCTGGTAGACCAGGGCATCATCATCGCCGGCTCGCCGCGCACGGTGTGCGATCGTCTGCGCGAGGCGATGAAGAGCCTCAACTGCGGCCATCTGATCACCGGCATTCACATCGGATCGATGCCCCCGGAAC
>JASHZA010000091.1 GCA_030042765.1 Candidatus Binataceae bacterium
GGCTCGATCCCTCGGAATACGGTGGCGCGCCTCTGCTTGGGGTCAACGGTGTCACCGTCATTGCGCATGGTTCGTCCAACGCGCGTGCGATTCGCAACGCGGTTCGGGCGGCAGCCAACGAAGCGCTCGTGCGGCACGTTAATGCCGAGGTGATCGAAATTCTCGCGCACAGCCCGGCGACCTTCGTCGCCCGGCCCAACGGCAAGGGAATCCGCGGACTGTTCGCGCGGATGCGCGGCCGGCTGCATCTTGGCCGTGAGGCTTCGCCCGAACGCAAGTCCGATCGCGCCAGGGCTGAGCCCCCACGCGACGTCAAGCCTCTGGCGAATGGAGCTGACGACGAGTCGCGTACGGCACACAACGAAGGGCAGCCTTCAGACGCTGCGCGGCCCGTTAACGGAAACGCACCGTCCGTCCCGCCTCGAAGCGTCGCCGCGGATGCGCCCGGCGCGAATCACAGCGAGGCGGCGCACGATGACGGCGAGGAGGCGGGTCCGGGCAAGCACGAACCGTCCTGAGTGAGAGGGTAAGCGGTTGCAATGAAGATTGGTTTCCTCTTTCCCGGCCAGGGGTCGCAGAAGGTCGGAATGGGATCGGAGTTGGCGCGCGATTTTCCCGCCGCGCGCAAAGTCTTCGAGGAAGCCGACGAGGCGCTCGGGATGGCGCTCTCGCGCATGTGTTTCGAGGGTCCGGAGGATGACCTGCGCCTGACGGTGAATACGCAACCGGCGACGCTGGTGACCTCGATTGCGGCGTTGCGCGCATTCAGAAGCGAATGCGGGGTGGCGGCGGACCTCTCTGCGGGTCATAGTCTTGGAGAGTACAGCGCCTTGGTCGCGTCCGGCGCGATCTCGCTCGCCGATGCGGCACGCGCAGTGCGCGAGCGGGGGCGGCTGATGCAAGAGGCATGTCCAGCGGGTCAAGGCAGCATGGCGGCGTTGCTGGGGATCGATCTCGCGGCGGTACAGGCGATCTGCGCTGAAGCTTCGGCGGGAGGCGAGGTCGTGGTACCGGCGAATCTCAACTCACCGGGACAGATAGTTGTTTCGGGGCATGCGGCGGCGGTCCGGCGGGCACTCGAACTCGCAAAGGCGCGTGGCGGCGCTGCTTCGATGGAATTGAAAGTGAGCGCGCCGTTCCACAGTCCTTTGATGCAGCCGGCGCGCGACGCCATGGCGCCAGTGCTGGAACGCCTCAACGTAAACCCGCTTGACTTCGGCGTGATTTCCAACGTGACAGCGCAGGTAAATCGCGATCCGGGGCGGTTACGTCAGCTCCTCCTCGAGCAGATAACGTCACCCGTCAGATGGGAAGAGTCGATGACGACGCTGGCCGGCGCCGGAATCGGTGAAACGATCGAATTTGGCGCGGGAAGAGTGCTTGCAGGCCTGATGCGCCGAATCAACCGCAGCGTCAAGGTACGATCGGCCGAGGACCCGGCGTCATTGCGCGCGACGATCCAGGCGCTCGGGTCCGGAAGCGAATAAGGACTCCGGGGCGGCTTGGCCGAACACTTGAAAAAACGTGAACCCGGAGCCGGACCAACTTGCGTAGATAGTTTCAAGTCCCTAAGCTGCCCAAGTGGCCGCAGCGCGCCCATCGTGACTCAAGGCGTGACCGGCGAGGAACAAAGTTGCCGGAGCGGGGACGCGTTCGTTTAGGACAATTCTTTATAGAAAGCAATTTCCGGTGCGGGGAGTCAGCGCCCGGGCGGGGGGAGGAACGATACAAAGATGCCTGCAGAGGTCGAATCGAAGGTCCGGGAAATTATCAGCGAACAATTGGGCGTTTCCGCCGACGAAGTCACGCCCGAAGCTTCCTTTATCGAAGACCTCGGCGCCGATTCGCTTGATATCGTCGAACTGGTCATGGCGCTCGAGGAAGAGTACGGGATGGAGATCTCGGACGAAGATGCCGAGAAAATCCGAACCGTCAAGGATGTCGTCAGCTATATCGAGGCTCACAAGAGCTGAGTATTCCCGTCTCACGGCTTCGAGCCCATCCAGCGGCGGCATCCGCGTGCGGCGCTCCGAATGGCGCCAGGCGCGGCGCGCTGCCGGAGTCCCGTCCACAGTGAGATGCGCGAGTTTCCACGCGCCCGCCGCGGTGCGCTAAGGTTTGTCCATGCGATGTCCCTTCTGCCGCCATCGCGGCAACCGGGTGGTGGATTCGCGGATGTCGACCGACGGCGTTACCATCCGGCGGCGGCGCATGTGTGCGTCGTGCAAACGGCGCTTCACCACTTATGAGCGCGTCGAGGAAGCGGTGCCGATGGTGGTGAAGAAGGACGACCGGCGCGAACCTTACGATCGTGCGAAAGTTGTCGCCGGCATCAAGAAGGCCTGTGAGAAACGTCCGGTCGCGACCGCGACCATCGAGCAAATCGCCGATCGAATCGAAGCCGCGGTGGCCGAGCGCGGCGACAAGGAAGTGCCCAGTTCGTTCGTGGGGAGCGCCGTGATGAACGAGTTGCACGGAATCGATCAAGTTGCGTATGTGCGCTTCGCTTCGGTTTACCGCTCCTTCAAGGATATTGGCGAGTTCATGCGCGAGCTCGAGGAACTGATTCAGCGGCGCAAGGAGGATGTGCCCCAGGCGCCGCTTCCCCGGGAAAAAAAAGGCGACCCCGCGGCTTGACGCTGCTCGCCTCTTTGCGTGGCTACCCGGCAAACTGCTGAGACGGAACCCGACCAGCGCTACATGCGAGAGTGTCTAGATCTCGCGCGTGGGATGCTTGGGCTGACGACCCCGAATCCTGCGGTCGGATGCGTAATTGTTCGCGACGGTGAAGTCGTTGGATACGGCGCGACCGCGTCTGGAGGACGGCCTCACGGTGAAACCCAGGCCCTCGCGATGGCAGGGCCGCGTGCGCGTGGTGCGACCGCCTATGTCTCCTTCGAACCCTGTGCGCATTTCGGACAAACGCCACCGTGCGCGCGAGCCTTGATCGAAGCGGGCCCCGCGCGCATCGTGGTTGGTTGCCGCGATCCGTATCCCGCCGTTCGCGGCCGCGGCCTCGCGATGCTGCAGCGCGCCGGCATCGCCGTCACGGTGGGCGTGCTCGAGGAAGAATGCCGCCGGCTCAACGAGGGCTTTATCACACGGGTCACGTTGGGGCGGCCATTTGTCATCCTTAAGCTCGCGATGTCGCTGGACGGGCGGATCGCGGCCGCGAGCGGAGACTCACGCTGGATTAGTTCCGAGGAATCGCGCGCGCTGGTGCATTGGTGGCGCCGCGAAGCGGATGCCGTCATGGTCGGGGCGGGCACGGTAATCACCGACAATCCCCGGCTCACTTGCCGTGTGGAGGGTGGACGCGATCCGGTGCGCGTGATTGTTGACGGACGGTTGCGCTGCCCCCCGAATGCGACCGTGTTCCGCCAGCGTTCGAAGGCCCCGACCATATTGGTTACGACCGCGCGCAACGCGGCGCGGGC
>JASHZA010000092.1 GCA_030042765.1 Candidatus Binataceae bacterium
GAGGACAAGAATGAGCAACGATAAGGTTTCGAGAACGATTCTTCCAATTCCGGACCGCGCCCATGTCGGATTGACGACGTACGATGCAAGGGATCCCGACACAAAGTATCCTCCGATCGGGCAATTGCGTCCGCCAAAAGGTGCTCCCAATCTTTTGGTGATTCTGCTCGACGACGTAGGCTTCGGCACAACCTCGGCGTTTGGCGGTCCCTGTTACACTCCGAGTATCGAAAAGCTGGCGGCGGCAGGGCTCAAGTACATTCGATTCCACACCACCGCGCTTTGCTCGCCGACGCGCCAGGCGCTGCTGACGGGGCGCAACCATCACTCGGTCGGCATGGGGGGAATTACCGAAATCGCCACCTCCGCGCCCGGGTACAATTCCATTCTGCCGAATACGGCTTCACCGATCGCCAGAACCCTCAAGCTCAACGGCTATTCGACCGCGCAGTTCGGCAAGTGCCATGAGGTCCCGGTCTGGGAGACGAGTCCGGTGGGACCGTTCGACGCCTGGCCGACGGGCGGCGGCGGCTTTGAGTATTTCTATGGCTTTATCGGCGGCGAGACGAACCAGTGGTATCCGGCGCTCTATGAGGGCACTACTCCCATCGAGCCGGATAAGACGCCGGCGCAGGGCTACCACTTCACCGACGATATGACGACGAAGGCGATCAAGTGGATTCGTCAGCAGAAGGCCCTGGCGCCTGACAAGCCGTTCTTCGTCTACTACGCACCGGGCGCGATGCACGCTCCGCATCACGTGCCGAAGGAGTGGGCGGACAAGTACAAAGGCAAATTCGACCAGGGTTGGGACCGGCTGCGCGAGGAGACATTCGCGCGGCAGAAGGAACTCGGCGTCATTCCGAGGGATTGTCAGTTGACTAAGCGTCATCCCGAAATCCCCGCCTGGGACACGCAGTCAGCCGAGATGAAGCCGATCCTCGCGCGCCAGATGGAGATATTTGCAGGCTTCATGGAGCACACCGACTATCACATCGGACGCCTAATCGACACCTTGAAAGAGCTCGAAATCCTCGACGATACGCTGATCTATTGCATCGTTGGCGACAACGGTGCGTCCGGCGAGGGCACGCTCCAGGGCGCCTTCAACGAGTTGGTGCCGCTCACCGGCTTCCCCGACCTCGAGACGGTGGAGTTTCTGAAGGCGAATATCGAGAAATTCGGCGGCGTCGAGGCCTACAATCATTACGCCGTGGGCTGGGCGCATGCGATGGACACGCCCTACCAATGGACCAAGCAAGTGGCGTCGCATTGGGGCGGTACGCGCAACGGATTGGTTGTGCATTGGCCCGAGGGAATCAAAGGAAAGGGCGAGATTCGCTCTCAATTCCATCACGTGATCGACGTGGCGCCGACCCTGCTGGAAGTCGCCGGTCTTCCCGAGCCGATCATGGTCAACGGCGTAGCTCAAAAGCCGATCGAAGGCGTCAGCATGGCGTATTCATTCAACGATGCCAACGCGCCGGAGCGACGTGAAACCCAGTATTTCGAGATGTTCGGCAACCGCGGCATCTATCATAAGGGTTGGACCGCGGTCACTCGCCACCGCACCCCCTGGCTCACCGGCGCGGTCAAGCTGCTCGCGTTCGACGACGACGTCTGGGAGCTATACGACACCAACACGGACTGGACGCAATCGAAAGATCTGTCGAAGGAAGATTCAAAAAAGCTTCACGAGCTCCAGCGCCTATGGATCATCGAGGCAACCAAGTACAACGTACTGCCCTTGGACGACCGTGTGGCCGAGCGCGCCAATCCCGACATTGCCGGCCGCCCGCAATTGATCAGGGGCAACCGGCAACTGCTGTTCGGCGGGATGGGACGGCTTAGCGAAGGCTCGATCGTCAACATCAAGAACAAGTCCCACGCCGTAACCGCTGAAGTGATCGTGCCCGAGTCCGGCGCCAAAGGCGTCATTGTCGCTCAGGGCGGTCTGACGGGAGGTTGGGGCCTTTATGCCAAGGATGGCAAACTCAAATATTGCTACAACTTCTACGGAATGCAGCGCTACTACGTCGAAGGCGCCAGCCGCATTCCATCAGGCAAACACGAGGTGAGGATGGAATTCACCTACGATGGCGGGGGACTCGCGAAAGGCGGCAATGTTGCCCTCTACGTCGATGGCACAAAATGCGGCAAGGGTCGCGTCGAGAGAACGGAGCCGATTATCTTCTCCGCCGACGAAACCTGCGACGTCGGCTTCGGGGCGGGATCGCCCGTGACCTACGATTACGGAACTCACGACAACGAATTCAGCGGCGAGGTCAACTGGGTCGAGATTGATCTTGGAAAGGACGCGGTCAGTCTCGATCACTTGATCACACCCGAGGACCGTCTCCGCGTTGCAATGGGAAGGCAGTAAAGAGCCGCACTGTACGATGCCAGCGATACTTCGAAACCGCCGCAAGGTCGCGCTCCGCTCGCGCCTCCGCTGCCTGCGCCAGTACCTGCTAATCGCGATCACCGAAGGCTCCGGAGCATCCAGCGCGGCCTGTTCGGCGGCTTCCGGATCGATCTCCGTTTTGAGACCGAACGTTTGATCGAGTCGCGTCGGCATGAGCCTGCTGTTGGGCGTACGATCGGCGGGCCTGCCATGGGGACTTCGCCAAGGAGCCAAATATGAGCAGCAAAAGCAAAGACCCGAACGCAAAATCTTCGGCCGGACCGCGGCCCGACGCAGATCAGCTCAAGAATCCTTACGGCGGAGGTCCGGGCACGGGCCTTCAGTTCCCGCCCTATTACAAGCCAACGCCGTCTGTCCGCAGCCGGATGAACTACTTCCCCAACAGTGAGACCATTGGGCCGGACGAGATGCGGATCTCGTTCGTCGGTAGTTGCCCCTTCCCGCCTCGGCGCGACCAGGCCGGAACTTGCATCATGGTTGAACTGGGCAACGGTCACCGCTTCTTTTTCGACTTCGGCCCTGGCTGCGTCAAGAACATTCTCGCCATGGGCGTCCCGATCCCAAATATTAACGACATCTTCATCACCCACTTGCACGTGGACCACTAACACGACCTATCTTATCTCCTCCCGTTCTCGGCGTGGGGAGGACGATGGAAACAGCCGCTGCGGGTTACCGGCCCCTCAGGCCGCACCCCGGACCTCGGGACGAAGGCTATGGTCGCCGGCATGAAGCAGATGCTGAAGTGGCATCTGGAAGCCTTCGATGCCTGCCCTATCGGCGACGGCTACGAGGTCGAGGTCAACGAGTTCGACTGCAAGGACGAAAACGGCATCTGTTACGAGAAGAACGGCGTCACCATTCGCCATTGGTGGCGCTCGAACGTCAAAGATGGCGCCTCGGCATATCGTCTGGACTGGAACGGCCTTTCGTTCGTGTGGACCGGCGACGGCCGGCCGGACGAACTGACGGCCAAATATTCCAAGGGCGTCGATGTTTT
>JASHZA010000093.1 GCA_030042765.1 Candidatus Binataceae bacterium
ACAAGGCGGTGATCGCCGCCTTGGTGCTCGGAGAACAGGTGCTGGAGATGGTGCGATCGGAGAAGCTGGTCAACCGCCACGAAATGCTCGATCTTTGGGATCTGAAGCATCAGGAGGAGGATCTCGAAGAGCGCGCAGCCGCGCTCAAGAACGCCTCCGAACTGGCGGAACAGCAAAAAGATGAAACTGAGGTCTCCGAGAGCGACCCGGCCGCCTCCAAGAATCTAAAGAAAAGGATCGAGGAGCTTAAGGAGTCGGCAACGCGCGCCACACAGGTCTCGGAGGCTCGGCTCAAGCAGAAGGCCCGTTTATTTGAAGACCAGCTCAAACATAGCGACCACACCCCTCTCAAGCGGATGCAGGTCCGGAGCGCACAACTCTCCGACGAGATCGATCGAGTCGCGCAAGATAGCCACGATTTCAGCCTCGAATTCGGGCAGGGCGGCCGGCTATCGGCAGGGGAGCGGTTGGAGTTGGGCCGGCAGCTTGCGCGTAATCCAAAACTCGGCCAACTTGCGCGGCTGGTCGGCCGTTTCAAACAGGACGCGCGTGCCTTGCGCCGCAAAACCCTCGACCGTGGCGTCGCCGAAGCCTACGACATCGAGCGTGGCGCCGAACTCGGCCGCCTGATTCCTGCGGAGCTGCTTGCACTGCATCATCCAGGTCTGAGTGCTGATTTTCGGCGCCGTCTGCTCGAAGGCACGGTGCTGCAGTACCGTTTGCGCGAAAATGAGCAAAAGGGCAAGGGCCCGATGGTCGTGTGTATCGATGTCAGTTCGTCGATGCAGGGAGACAAGGAGTTGTGGGCCAAGGCGGTGAGCCTGACGCTGATGGATATTGCCCGCCGGCAGCGGCGGCTCTTCCGGGCGGTGCTGTTCTCGTCGGGGCCAGAAACTTTGCGCATCGTCGATCTGAACGATAAGCGGCGCTACAAGCCGGAATTGTCCAAAGTACTCGAGATGGCGGAGTATTTTCCCGGCGGGGGCACCGACTTTCAGACCCCGATCGACGCGGCAGTGGCTCTGCTCGAGGACAAGAAGCTCAAGCGCGGGGATATCGTGGTGATCACGGACGGCGAATGCCAGGTGACGCCGGAATGGCTCGCGACACTGCGCGATCACAAGGAGGCGCTTAAGTTCACGATCTTCGCCGTGCTCGTGGACGTCGGCTCAAGCGAGCTTTCGACTCTCGCGCAATTCAGCGACCACGTGAGTTCAGTGAAAAAACTTACAGTGGAAGACTCGCGCGAGATTTTTCTCAAGATCTAGATAGAGGCCTTACGCGCGCGGCGCGGTGCAAAAAATTCGCGCAGTAACTTCGCGCATTCCTCGGCAAGAATGCCACCGTATATCTCGACGCGATGGTTCAAGCGACCGTCGCGGCCGATATCATAAACCGAACCGAGCGCGCCCGCCTTCGGGTCCCGCGCGCCATAGTAAACCTTCGCTATTCGTGCGTTCACGATCGCTCCAACGCACATCACGCAGGGCTCGAGCGTCACGTACAATGAGGCCTCCGTCAAGCGGTATTCCCCCACGAGCGAAGCGGCCTCCCGAATAGCCAGCATCTCCGCGTGCGCGGTCGGATCGCGCAGCCCCACCGGGAGATTGTGAGCGACACCGACTACGCGATTGTCGCTCACCACTATCGCGCCCACCGGAACCTCGCCTTCGTCGGCTCCCTTGCGAGCCTCCTCCAGCGCGAAGCGCATGGCGGCCTCCCCGAAGGTGTAGCGCTGTGACAGATGATTAAGGCGTTGCTGATATTCGGCCAGGCGCTCGGTGTGGTAGTCGTCGTTCATCAGTCAACCCGCGTTGCAGCCCCCCGACGTTGACACCCCGAGGCCCCACAACAAAGATGAATTATCAACCGAATAGGCAAAGAGGCGCAATTCCAGATGGCGCAAGCCGGTGAAATCGGACCTGTGGAACTCAAAGAGCGGCTTGCGCGCGGGGACCGACTTGCGATTCTCGACGTGCGCGAGCCCGAAGAAATCGCTATAGCGGAGTTTCCGGGCGCAATGCATGTCCCGATGGGCGACGTGCCGTCGCGGCTCACGGAACTCGATCCCGGCGCCGAATGGGTGGTGGTATGCCATCACGGAATTCGGAGCGCACAGGTCGCAATTTATCTCACGCGAATGGGCTTCGAGAGGGTATGGAACCTAAGCGGAGGGATCGACGCATGGGCGCTCGCTGCCGACCGCTCTACACCACGCTATTGAAGAATCCACGGCATCGGAGCGCAAAGCTATGACCACTCATTTGGCCGCCGCAATCCAGATGGCGACTTCCAGCGACAAGTCGGCCAACCTTGAAAAGGCCGAACATCTGATTCGCCTGGCGGCGGTACGCGGTGCCAAGCTCGTCGGACTTCCCGAGGTATTCAACTGGCGCGGCAAGCGTTCCGACGAGCCCGAGGCCGCCGAAAGCCTTGACGGCCCTACCCTCACCTTGATGGGACGGCTCGCGCGCGATCTCGAAATCCATCTTCTGGCCGGTTCGATTACAGAGCACGCACCCGGCGAGGCGAAACGCTACAACACCTCGGTCCTCTTCGGTCCGGACGGTAAGCGGCTCGCAGTCTACCGCAAGATCCATCTGTTCGACGTCGACCTGCCCGGACGCGTGACGATCAAGGAATCAGATGCGAAAATCCCGGGCAATGAGGTTGTCACGGCCGCCACATCACTGGGCACCTTGGGGCTGACGGTATGCTACGACCTGCGCTTCCCGGAGCTTTACCGCCGGCTGGTATCCGCCGGTGCGCGGGTCCTGACGATTCCGAGCGCTTTCACCTTTCCAACCGGCGAAGCGCATTGGGAGGTCCTGATTCGAGCGCGGGCGATCGAAAACCAATGTTACGTCGTCGCGCCGGCCCAATTCGGACCCAACGTTCACGGCTTCAGCGATTATGGAAACTCGATGATCGTCGATCCGTGGGGACGCGTGTTGGCCCGCGCCTCAGAGAATGAAGGCGTTGTGATAGCTCCGCTCGACATGGCTTACCTGGAACGTGTGCGCCGCGAGCTGCCTTCACTGACTCATTCGCGTCTGAGATAGGGGTCGAATGACCGTCGCTGCTTGACGCATGCGCCGTGCGCGGGTTAAGCAGGCTTACGCTTGGAGCAGCTGGGTGCAAAGGTTACCATTACATGCCATAAATAGCGCGCTCGGCGCTCACCGATGACGCAACAGGCGAGGTGGAGGGCAAACTGCGGTTAAGTTCCGCGTTTGAGGATATTGGCGATGGCAGATGGACCTCTGGCAGGCTTTCGCATACTGGACCTCACCCAGGTAGTGTCGGGCCCGTTTTGCACGATGATGCTCGGCGATTTGGGGGCCGACGTCATCAAGATCGAACCGCCGGAAGGCGACCCCACCCGATCAATCGGACGCCCGCGCAAGAACGGCGTCACCGCCGGCTTCCTGGTCTTCAATCGCAACAAACGCAGCGCCGTGGTCGATCTCAAAAAGGAAGGCGCCGCCAATCTTATCCGGATGCTCGCGGTCAAAGCCGACGCGATGATCGAAAATAACCGGCCGGGCGTCGCCGACCGCCTCGGCATCGGCTATGCCGACATCCGAAAGGTCAACCCGAAGATCGTCTACTGCGCGATCCATGGCTTCGGGCCGAAGGGCCGTTATGCAAATGCCCCCGCCTACGACCCCGTCATCCAGGGATTCTCAGGGGTGGCTGCAGTTCAGGGCGGACGCGGCGAAAAGCCGGTGGCCGTCAAGATGGCGCTGGCGGACAAAATAACCGGGATGACCGCCGCCCTCAGCATTGTCTCGGCCTTGCACGCCGCGCGTAATCGCGGTGTCGGCCAGTACATCAGGATACCGATGGTCGAGGCGATGATGTCGTTCGCCGCCAACGATTCGATGGTCGGCTATGTGTTTGTTCCTGACGACGAATTCAAGGACCAGACGCCTAAAAATGGTAGCCTCGATCCGTTCCGCACCAAAGACGGCTACGTGACAATCGCGCCTTACACCGACGAGCAATGGGAGCGGTTGCTGAACGGCGTCGGACACCCCGAATGGTGGCAGATCGAAGACCGCCGCGAGCGCCTGCGCACGTGCCTCAAGGGAATCGCGAAAGTATTCCCCGAGCACGACAGCGCTCACTGGCTCAAAGTCATCGAAGAAGCCGACTGCCCGGGTGGCCCAGTGAACAACTACGACACGCTCTTCAACGACCCCGAAGTGATCGCCAACGAAAGCGTCAGCGTTTATGAGCATCCGGTTGCCGGTCCGGTTCGCTCGGTTAACCCCGGCATGCGCTTCAGCGAGACTCCAGCGCGTATGTGGCGGATTCCGCCGCGCCTCGGCGAGCACACCGAGGAAATCCTGCGAGAGGCGGGCATCGCCCGTGAACAGATCGAAGAGATGCGCAAAGGGAAGGTCATCAATTAGCTGAAGCGGGCCGACGCAGCCACACTACCGGCGGTTCAGTCTCTAGCCAAACATCTCGGGCTCGCGGGTGCTTAGCCATACCAACCCGCGGTAGGCGTAGTGCATCCCCGATAGCGCCGTCACACCAGCCGTCAGGTACAGCAGAGCGTTCCAATCCCGCGGCCATGCCGCACCTTCCCGCATCAAAGCCGCGATGATGCAGGACAGCTGGAGCACGGTGCTCGTCTTGCCCAGATATGTCGGACGCACGGGCACGCGCTCGTTGGTAAAGAAAGACAGCATGAAGTAGCCGAAGACGATTACCACGTCTCGTATCACGACGACACCGATCAGCCACGCCGGAAACGAATTCTCGATTGTCAAGGCCACGAACGCACTTAGCAGCAACAGCTTGTCCGCGAACGGGTCGAGGAACGCCCCAATCTCCGTCTTGCGATCGAACCAGCGCGCGACGGTCCCATCGAGCGCGTCGGTGAG
>JASHZA010000094.1 GCA_030042765.1 Candidatus Binataceae bacterium
AGGTACAGGCGCTCTTCGATCGCGCGGAGCGCGAAATCAAAGAGGGCTTGCTTCCCGCCTGCCAGGTCGCGATCGCGCGCGACGGCAAAATCGGCGCGATGCAGACGTTCGGCCGCGCCGTGCAGGGCGGAGTCGAAAGACCCGCGACCGACGCGACGATCTTCGTAACCATGTCGGCTACCAAGGCGATCACCTCCGCCGCGCTCTGGATCTTGATCGAGGAAGGCAAACTGCGCCCCGAGGATAAAGTTATCAAATACGTTCCCGAGTACGGGACCAACGGCAAGGAACCCACCACCATCGAGCAGTTGCTGATTCACACCTCGGGAATACCGGTCGCCCCTGGCGGGCCCAGGGATTGGGCCGATCGCAAGCGGCGTCTCGAGCGCTTCGCGCAATGGCGCCCCGAGCATACGCCCGGCGAGAAGTTCGCCTACCATATTCACGCCAACTTCTGGCCCATCGGGGAAATTATCGAACGTCTCAGCGGCAGAGACCTGCGCGACTTTATCCGCGAGCGAATTGCCGAACCGATTGGCCTGCCCGATCTGCGGGTTGGGATTCCGTTCGCAGACCACAATCGCATCGCCGGCCTCTCATGGGTGGGTCAGCCGGCCTCGGACGAAGATTACAAAAAGCTCGGCGTCACCCCGCCTCGCGCGGGCCTGGGCTCGATCAACGAAGACGCGGTTCTCGAATTCAACGAACCCGCGGTGCGTGAGAGCGGATTTCCCGCGGGCGGCTGCATTACGACTGCCGGCGACCTCGCCCTCTTCTATCAGGCGCTCCTTCACGACGGGCGCTCCTGGGACGGCAAGCAGATCTGGCAGCCTGAGATGCTGCGCGAGGCCCGCCGCATCCGCAGCGGCGATCTCAAAAACCCGTTGTTGGGCGTCGTCGCTAATCGCGCTCTGGGGATCGTGATCGCCGGAGGCGACGGCAAGGCGAATATGCGCGGGTTTGGCCGCACGAATTCTCCCGAAGCTTTCGGACATCCGGGCTTCGGCGGACAAATCGGATGGGCCGATCCGGGGACGGGTATATCATTTGCCTATCTGACCAATGGCTTCGACCGCAACGATCTGCGCGAAGGCCGCCGCAGCGTCGCGCTCTCCAGTCTTGCAGGCTCCTGCGCGGCGTAGCGAACCGGCTTCCGCACGCTCGCAATCGGCCGAGACGGCCAAAGACACTTAAGTTGCGATGCGACCAGGGGCGGGCCCAAAAGGCCCGCCCTTTTATACTGGCTCCTTCGGTTCCCGGTTGCAGAGAAGCCGTAAGCATGCAAAAGACAAGAACCCTTGAAGCGGAGGTGACACCGTGGGACTGCTCAGGATGTACGCCATTACCGCAATCGTTCTTGCTCTCAAGATGTTCGCAATTGATTTCGTGCAAGGCCGTGCCCGCTTGAGTGCGAAGACATTCGTCAACCCGGAAGATGCGAAGGCTTTCCAGGGTAGGCAGGCGCCGGAAGACGTGGAGATGGTCCAGCGGGGTGCCAGGGCTTGGCGTAACGACCTCGAGAACATTCCGATATTCCTGATTCTTGCGTGGATTTACGTGACCGCCGGTCTCTCGAGTGGCGCCTTTGCCGTTTACTGCATCGTGTTCATGGTGGCGCGGATCGCTCACACCATCTGCTACATAGCTGCTGTCCAGCCTTGGCGCACCATCGCGTTTACGATCGGTGCGATTGCAACGCTGGCCATGATGGTCCAGCTATTTATCGGAGTCGTAATCGCATAGGGTAGCGAACAACGATGGACGCCAGGGTTTGAGAATTCTCCGCCGATCCCGATTCTTGCTTCAAATCGCCGCGGTGTCGTTCATGGCGATTTATCCGTCTGCCGCGCGGTCGGCCGAGCCGCAACCGACTGTTGCCCCAGGCACTTTGATATTGAGCGGACGGTCGGACTACCTGGTTCATTGCGCCTCCTGCCACGGGATTGACGGCAAGGGCGACGGCCCGGTCGCGGGCGTCCTCAACGTCAAAACCTCGGATCTGACTCTTCTTTCCAGAAACAACCAGGGAAACTTTCCGGAGAAACATGTTTTCGACACAATAGACGGTTCGGTCGCGGTCGAGGCTCACGGCACCCGTGATATGCCCGTGTGGGGCGAGTTCTTTCCCATGCAGGCTTTGAATGCCGCCGACAAGGCTCAAACCGAGCGCGAGGTGCACGCTCGCATCCAGCGCCTGGTCGACTATTTGAAGTCGATCCAGCGGCAGTGAAGATTCGGCGAAATTGATCGATCTGCCGTCTGAATGGAGTCAACTTCGCGATCAATTCGTTCGGCGGCTCCTCCCCCGATTTGCTCTCACCCTAGCGCACTTCAGCCCTGCTGCTCAGGGTGAAATATTTCACCATCAACCTTTTCGGATTATAGAGTTCGCCAAGCGGCCAGGGAGAACCAAAGATGCGATTTGAAGGCAAAGTTGGGCTGGTGACGGGAGCCGGCTCTGGCATCGGGCGAGCGACGGCGATTGGATTTGCCGGGCGTGGCGGGTCGATTGCGGTGGTCGACCTCAACGGCGAGAATGCCACCAAAGTTGCGGCTGAAATTACCGCCGCGGGCGGAAAAGCGATCGCGATTGCCGCCGACGTTACTCGCCCGACCGATATCGACATGATGGTCTCGCGTACCCAGAGCGCATTTGGGCGGTTGGACTTTCTCCACAACAATGCGTTCGGGATGCCCGCCGCGGGAGCGGGCGGCGCGGTCGTGGCGCGCGCGGCGGACGTCTCCGACAACGTCTGGAACCATACGTTCGAAGTTGGCCTGACCGCGGTC
Source organism: Candidatus Binataceae bacterium (assembly GCA_030042765.1). GTDB lineage: Bacteria > Desulfobacterota > Binatia > Binatales > Binataceae > JASHZA01. The sequence goes on from JASHZA010000094.1 coordinate 2,791, forward strand.
TTCCGCACAATCAAGCGGGTAGTTCCCGTGATGCGCACTCAAGGTGGTGGGGCCATCGTCAACACGGCGTCGATTTCGGGTCTGTTCGCCGATACCGGAATCGTGGCTTACAATGCTGCGAAGGCAGGCGTCATCAACCTGACCCGCGTGTTCGGGGTGGAGTACGCGCGCGATGGTATCCGCGTCAATTGCGTATGTCCGGGGGCAATCGGTACGCCAGGCCTCGCGCCGGCGCTCCAGATACCGGGGTTTGCCGCGAAGTTCAACGAAGCGATCCCCATTGGCCGGCTGGGCAAGCCCGAGGAGATCGCGAACGTCGTGCTTTTCCTCGCGTCCGACCTCGCCTCCTTCGTGACGGGTGCGGCGTTTGTAGCGGATGGCGGACAGACCGCGAAGACCGGCAGCCCATCGTTTATTCCCGAATAGGAGCCAGTGGCCGCACCCCACGCAACTCCCTGTGCGCGTCAGCTCGCGTAGATCTTCATGATCTGGCTGAGCAGCGCGATCGCGTCAGGTTTGGGGCGCTGGAAGGAATTGCGCCCAATGATCGAGCCGTAACCACCTCCTGCGCGAATCGCCGCAACTTCCTCGAGTAGTGCTTTGTCCTCTTCCTTCGGGCCGCCGGAAAAGATCACAATCCGGCGCCCGTCGAAACAACTTTGCACCACGTGCGCGACCCGAGCCGAAAGCGGTTCAAGTGCGACGCCCGCAGCCTCGTAGGCCTTCCTGGCTTCGGGCTGTTCGAGGTGTGCGCTCGGAAGCTTGACTTTGACAATATTAGCGCCCAATTGTGCGGCGATCTGTGCTGCATACGCCACCACGTCCAGAGCGGTCTCACCTTCCTTGCTCAGGCCCGAGCCGCGCGGATAAGACCATACGACCACCGCGAGCCCGTGCTCCTTGGCTTCGGCGGCTATTTCCTGCAGCTGCTGATACATCTGCTGTCGCGCCGTCGAGCCGGGATAGATGGTAAAGCCTACTGCGGCGCAACCCAGGCGTAGCGCATCCTTGACGCTCCCGGTAACGGCCGGCATCGGGTCGCGTTCGTCGAGCAGGACGTCGTGATTGTTGAGCTTAAGGATAAGCGGCAATTCACCCGCATATTCGGCCGCTCCGGCCTCCAGGAAGCCAAGCGGCGCTGCGTAACCGTTACAACCAGCGTCGCGCGCCAATTCGAAATGGTATTGCGGGTTGTAGGCCGGTGGATTCACTGCGAAACTGCGCGCCGGGCCGTGCTCAAACCCCTGATCCACCGGCAGGATCACCAGGTGGCCAGTGCCGGCGAGGCGGCCATGGTTGAGAAACCGCGCGAGATTGGTGAGCACGCCGGGATTTTCGGAAGCATAGTAGCCGAGTATTTCTCTGACCCTTTTGGTCATCATCGGTTTGCACAGCTCCTTAACTGATTTACCTGTCCGCTACAGCATCGAAAGGGCGATGTACGCCGCTCCGATCAGCGCGGCCGAGGGTTCCAGCACGACTCGTATGGGAATTCGTTCGAGGGTCGACTTCATACGGCCCTTGTCGAGGAAGGCACGCACAAATCCGCCCTGGCGGAGCAAGGGAAGGATTTTGGGAGCGATTCCCCCGCCAATGTAGACACCACCAAGCGCTAGAAATTTGAGTGCGAGATTCGCTGATTCCGTGCCGTAAATCTCTACGAATATTTCCAAAGCGCGGAGACATCGCGGATCACTACCCGACAGCGCGCTTTCACTAATTACTGCCGAGGCGTCCTCTGAGCTCATCCGTCGTACAAGCCACCCGGGCTCCTGTCCGGGCGCGCCAGC
>JASHZA010000095.1 GCA_030042765.1 Candidatus Binataceae bacterium
ACCGTAGCAGCGTGGGATTCGGCTGCCGCGAAGAACAGCGAGATGGCTGGCCAGACAGTGGAACGTGTCGAGAGTATTATCACGCGCTGGGGTCAAGCCGACGACGGAGCCGCTGGGAGCAGCGCCTGACGATCGGGGCGAGACTGTAGCCGTCGCCGGCCAGGGTTTAAAAATGGATTGCGCGAGCATAAGGAGAGAAAACTTTGAAGAAGCCAAAGACAACAGGCAAACCTGCGGCTCGAGGGCGCAGTGCCGGGGCGAGCGGAGCCAAAGCGAAGGTTCAGGGCAGAAAGGTCACGCGCCGAACTCCCGCTGCCGCACAACCAGGTCAACTATTGGACGGCGCGGTCGCGGATCTCGTCGCCATCACCGAAGAGCTGCGGGAATTAGTGGTCGAGTTGCGCGCGCTCATAAGGCGCGAAGAAGAGGAGGAAACAGAGGGGGAGGTTACAATGGTGATTACAGAAGGCGAGGGGCCCGAGGATCTGGAGTGAACGTTACCGACGCGTGACGGTCGGCGCCAGCGTGCACAACCGCTGTCTCTCGGGATCACACGGGGCTCAGGGATTGCTGCTGGGCTCCGATGGTCGAGGCCTGATTCGCTTGATCGGATCGGCGCCGTATACCAAGCTGGCGCGGTCGATAAGCGCTTTCATCGCGAGGAGGTACGGTCAGTGTCGGAATTAAACGATTTCAATCAGCGCGTGATCAGTGAGTTCCGCACCAACCAGGGAAAGGTCGGCGGGCAGATGGCCGGGATGCCGCTGCTGCTGCTCACCACTATCGGCGCAAAGAGCGGGCGATCCCTAACCAAGCCCCTGGCCTATACCAGGGACGGCGAGCGAATCGTGGTGATCGCTTCCTTTGCCGGGTCGCCGCACAACCCGGCCTGGTTCGTCAACCTTGAGGCGAATCCAACCGTGACGGTCGAGATCGGAAGCGAAAAGTTCCAGGCCAAGGCCATAATCACCAGCGGCGAAGAGCGCGAGCGGCTTTTCAAGCGCCAGGCCGAGAAGATGTCGATTTTTAACGACTACCAGAAAAAGACCGCGCGGCCGATTCCGGTGGTTGTGCTCGAACGGATAGGCTGAATCGATTACCGAGCGGCGGCTGCCCGGAAGGCTCTACTATGGCTAATGAAGCGGTTACGCTGTACCACAACCCCGCATGCAAAAATTCACGCGGCGCACTCGATCTGCTCAAGAGCCGCGGAGTGCAGTTCGAAACAATCGAATACCTTAAGACGCCGCCAACCCGTGCTGCGCTCGAGCAGATTATCGGGATGCTCGAGGTTCCGGTTGCCGAGCTGGTGCGTAAGGACAAGCGCTTCGAGGAACTCAGGCTCAAGGCTGACGATTACGTCAGCAAGGAGGCGGTAATCTCTGTCCTGCTCGAGCATCCGGAGCTGATGCAGCGACCAGTGGTAATCAGGGGCGGGCGCGCGGTAATCGCGCGGCCGCCAGAGAAGCTCGAGGGGCTGCTGTAGCCGGCAATTTTTCGTCCATTTTTAGAGCCAAACGCCACTATTTTGGCGAGGCCCGTGACAGAGCAATCATAAAGCTAAGGCTGCCTAAACGGAGTCGCTTTCGGGATATTCCCACGCAAATGCACCTCTCATAGCATTATCTTGCTGCTAACGAGTTGGACGCGTTCGCGTCCGTACTTGAAAGTTACGGCTAAGTAACCAGCTTTGGGGGGTGGTTGCAGTGGATTTCCCACGACTTAATGCTCTTCAATTGGGCTCCGCAGGCTTGCTCTTGGCTGCGGTGATGGTGGGCGTGTCCGCTAACGTGTCGGCCACGCAATCCAGCGCCACAGCAAATTCTGCGAGCGGGACGATTACGATCAAACCCTCGCGGCTCAACTTCGGCTTGCAAACGGCGGGCGTCACCAGCACTACGGTCAAGATCGTCACTCTGAGGAACTTAAACCGCAGGGCCGTCGCGATAGACGGTATCGAAGTGGTCGGCAACTATTCGGTCGCGAACAGTACCTGCGGCAGCCGTTTGGCGCCGAATGGCAGGTGCCAGATTACGGTTGCGATTACGCCGCGATGCCCGGTAACTCAGCCGGGAACGCTTTCAATTTTCCATGACTCGATAACAACGCCCGAAAACGTGCCGCTGTCCGGGCGTGGGAAGGCTCCGTCGGGACCGCCGTCCAATGAGGTGCTGGTTACGGGGGGGCTGAATCTCAAAGGACCGCTCGCTTCGGCTGAAGTCTTCGACCCAGGCTCCTGCAAATTCTCGGCAATCGGCGGCATGACGGTGCCGCGCGCGTTCCAGACTGCGACGTACCTCGATCCCTCCGTGGTTTCGGGACCAGAAGCGGGCTGGGTACTGATCACCGGAGGCCAGACTGACGAGTTGGGAGATATTACCGCCACGGCGGAGCTCTATGATCCGCTCACGCGGACGTTCAGCGCGACGGTTCAACCCATGACGAGTCCGCGCGCCGGCCATTCTGCGACCCTGATGACGAGCGGGCCGCTGGCAGGAAAGGTTCTGATAATCGGCGGGGAGGCGCTCGGGGCGGCCGGCTTTCAGGCCACCACCAGCGCTGAGATTTATGATCCCAATAGCGGCACCTTCACGCCGACTGCCGGAGCGATGAACATGGCCCGCAGCCAGCATCGCGCGACCCTGATTTCCGGATGCAACTGCGCTGAGGACGGCGATGTGCTCGTCACGGGCGGTTATGCGGTGGATCCAGGGGGCGGCCCCAACGATACGGCCGAAGTATTTGATCCGTCCAGCCAGACATTCAGTTGCGTTGGCGGCAGCGGGTCGAAATATGCGTGCGCCGACGTGATGAGTTCTCCGCGATGGGAGCATGCAGCCGCGATGCTCAGTAACGGGACGGTCTGGATTGGCGGGGGCGAAATCACCGACAACAAGAGTTTTCCGGGAAAGGCCACGGCGACCACGGATATCTATAATCCTGCGACGGGAACGATGACGCGCGGCCCGGACATGCATCTTGCGCGCAACGGAGAGAAGGTCGCCGTGATCCCGAGTGGGACGATACAGAACCAGGTGCTGGTGACCGGCGGCTTCGGCGACCAGGTTCACGCCACGGCGTCGACGGCAGAGCTATACAATCCTGGCTCGAGCAGCTTCCAGTGCGTAGGGAAAAATGTCCGTCCGCTCGCAAAGCTGTGTCCGGGGAGCATGGTCGATCCGCGCGGGACGCAGACGGCTACCGGTTTTTCGGGTGGCGCGCTGGACGGGCTGGTCCTGGTGAGCGGTGGAATCGACCTGGCGCAGGGGACGGTGCTGAAAACCGCGGAGGTTTTCAACCCCAGCACGAATGGATTCGAGCAGGTCGGCAACATGGTCTCACCGCGCAACGAGCATACAGCCACCGAGCTGCCGTAATCGCTAGCGGTTGCGAGTGGGCAGGGCGGCGAGGCGGCGCTGCAGGAGATCTCGAGGCGCAAGCCGTTGCTCGGGAATCTGTAAGAGTTTTGGATCTGCGGCGGCGCTGCCGTACATGGCGCCGGCCGGCGCCTTTTTCTGCCGGCCCAGCCGTGCGCAGCGGGGTCGCGCTCGATTGCTGCCAGTCGCGCGCGATTCTTCGGGCGAGCCGATCATCCAGCGC
>JASHZA010000096.1 GCA_030042765.1 Candidatus Binataceae bacterium
ATCGGCAGGCGGATCACCCCCGGGAGGGGACTTCCGCGGCCGAACACGGCGTTGGACGTCGTTCGCGCCGAACGCATCGGAGGCTTCCGGGTCTTCGAGGGCGCTTGCGGTTTAGGTATGACGGCGACCGATTCCGTTTCTGTGTTCATCTTGGCTCTCCTTCTTCCGGCAGGGACTTTGTCGCTCCTGCCGGCTCACACACATTGCTCTGGTACAGCGGCCTGGGAAGGAGATTCCGCAATAATTCTCGAGAAACTCGGGATCAATTGCGCCCTATGATCGCGAAGCCGCTTCCAGATTGCCGCCGGAGGTCGGACCTAGGCAAGTCGCGCCCGGAGACGATTGGCCAAATTCGAGCGATTTGGGCCTCCGGAGACGCTCTCCGGGTCCGCGCGCGATCGAAAATCGCGCGCCTGTATGCCCATTTTCAGCGATTCTCCTGAATGTCCGAGATCAGCGAGACTGAATGGTGGAGCAGAAGGGATTTGAACCCTCGACCCCTACGTTGCGAACGTAGTGCTCTCCCAGCTGAGCTACTGCCCCACCGGCGTAATCATATTACGATGAAATACAACCTGCGGCCACCGGCCCGGCTTTTGAGCGCACGGAAATCAGCGGCCGGATTCAGACTCCCGCAATGCCGACTTCAGCCAGCGGCGCAAGCTATCAGCCAGTTCCGGGCGTTTCAAGCCGAAACCGATTTGAGCGGTCAGAAATCCGAGGCGATCTCCCAGGTCGTAGCGCGTTCCCTGGAATTCGTAACCGTAAAGTTTGCGCCGTTGTGAGAGTGCGAGCAGCCCGTCGGTAAGCTGAATCTCTCCTCCTGCACCCGGCTTGCCCTCCACCAATAACGCAAAGATATCGGGCGTCAGTACGTACCGGCCCATAATGGCAAACTCGCTCGGAGCCTCCTCGATCGGCGGCTTCTCGACCATCCCGGTCAGCTCGTAAAGGCGGGATTCGACGGAGCGCACCGAGACGATGCCATACTTGGGGATTTCGGTCCGCGGCACGCGCAGAAGCGCCACCGTCGGCGCATCCCTGGCTTCGGCGACGTCGAGCAATTGGCGCAGACACGGTACTGGGCCGTCAAAGATATCGTCGGGAAGCATCACTGCAAATGGCTCATTCCCAACCGCTTCTTGGGCTTGGAGCACTGCGTGGCCGAGGCCGAGCGGCATTTCCTGCCATGCCGTGGTAAACCGCACCGGGTTATTGGTGCGGCGGATAAAGTCGAGCATATCGAGCTTGCCGCGTTGTTCGAGATGGCGCTCGAGCTCGGTCGCGGGCTGAAAATGATCGTGAACGGTGGTGCGGCCCGGGCTCAGGACGAGGATTATCTCCTCGATACCGGACGCGATCGCCTCTTCGACGACCACCTGGATCGCGGGCTTGTCAACGACCGGAAGGATTTCCTTGGGGATAACCTTCGAGGCAGGCAGCATTCTGGTGCCGAGTCCCGCAGCCACGATCACCGCCTTGCGAACCTTCATCTAAGACCCGTTATCTGTTTGTTTAACGAGCGGAACCCAGCCGTTCGCGCGCCTCTTGGGCGGATTTGCACGAGATACAAAGGGTAGTGACGGGACGCGCCTTCAGGCGCTCGAGCCCGATTTCTTCGCCGCACTCCTCGCAGCGCCCGTATACGCCGCTATCGATACGCGCAAAGGCCTCGTCTATCTTGGTGAGCAGCTTGCGCTCGCGGTCTCGCATCCGCAATACCAGGTTGCGGTCGGATTCCAGGCTGGCGCGATCCGTGGGGTCGGCGTAGGCTTCCTCTGACTTCTGGTTCATCGAGCCGAGGGCGCGCTCGGCCTCCGAAAGGATGTCGCGCTTGCGGCCCTCTAGCAGACGACGGAAAAGCTGGAGATCCCTTTGCCTCATAGGGACGGAACAACTGGAAAACGATACGATTCTAATTGCGGCCTGTTGACGTGTAAAGCTTGAAGTATGAAGAGCGCCTATCTGGATGCATTTTCGGGTTTAAGCGGCGATATGATTGTCGGCGCTATCCTCGATGCGGGAGCGCAGTTCTCCGAACTGGAGCAGGCGGTCGCCCGGCTCGGATTACGCGGTTATCGCCTCTCCACACGACGGAAACCCGTCAGCGGAATCGAAGCGCTGAAGTTCGAGGTCGAAGTCTCCGAGCCTCAACCGGAGCGTCATTTCGGCGAGATTCGCGCGATGATCGAGCGCGCGGGCCTGCCGCCCGCCGTCAGGGCCAATGCGATCGCAATTTTCGCCGCGTTGGCGGAGGCCGAGGCAAGGGTCCATCGCACGACCCCGGAAGAGGTGCATTTCCACGAAGTCGGTGCAGTCGATTCGATCATCGATATCGTTGGAGTTGCATGGGGCTTCGACCAGTTGGGAGTCGACCATATCCTGGTCTCAACCTTGCCGATGGGCACAGGGTTTGCCAAATCGCGCCACGGCGTGATTCCGGTTCCAGCCCCAGCGACCACAGAATTGCTCTCCGGCTTTCCGGTGGTTCTCAACGACGGACCGTCCGAGATGGTAACCCCGACCGGTGCGGCTATCGTCAAGGCGCTGGCTCGCCCTGCATCGTCGCGGTTCGTCTTCGAAGTCGAGCGGATCGGTTATGGCGCGGGAACCAAGGATTTCAGCGATCGTCCGAACGTGCTGCGGTTGATGATCGGGCAGGAACCGGCGAGCATGACGACCGATGAAGTTATCGAAATTTCAGCGAATATCGACGACCTCAATCCGCAGATATACGATCATCTGGGCGAGCTGCTATTTGCCGCCGGCGCGCGTGATGTGACGCTCACTCCCACGATCATGAAGAAGGGACGTCCGGGCGTGACCCTCTCGGTGCTGGCCGACCTGGGCCTGCGCGACCGGATCGCGTCAATCATCTTCAACGAGACGACGACCATCGGCCTACGGTTCCATCCGATGGCCCGGCTCAAGCTCGAACGCAGGTTGATCGAAGTCCAGACTCGCTTTGGCCCCATTCGCGTCAAGGTTTCCGGCGGCGCGACACCATCCACTATCGCCCCTGAATACGAGGATTGCCGGCGCGTCGCGGCCGAGCATAACGCGCCGCTCAAACTGGTGATCGAGGAGGCGGCCGCAGCCGCGCGGCGGATTCTCGCCTAGAACCGTGAGCGAACGCCTTCGCATCAACGAAATATTCGTGAGTATCCAGGGTGAATCGACGCGCGCCGGGCGTCCTTGCGTGTTCGTCAGGCTCACCGGATGCAACCTGCGATGCACCTGGTGCGATACCGAATACGCCTTCTACGACGGGCGCCAGATGCAGGTCGGCGAAATCGTCGACCAGGTGCGCGGCTACGGATGCGACCTCGTGGAAGTCACGGGCGGCGAGCCGCTGCTGCAAAAGGGGGTTTACGCGCTGTTCGATGCGCTCCTCGATCAGGGCTGCACCGTGATGGTCGAAACGTCGGGCGAGCGCGACGTCAGCCGGGTACACCCGCGCGTGATCAAGATCATGGACCTCAAATGCCCCGGCAGCGGCGAGAGCGAGCGCAATCGCTGGAGCAACCTCGAATGGCTGACGCCGCGCGACGAGGTAAAATTTGTCATCGCGGACCGCGCCGACTACGAATGGGCGCGCCGCGTGACGCGCGATCGCAACCTCGCGGCGCGCGTCAACGCGGTCCTGATGAGCCCGGTGTTCGCTGCGCTCGACTCTGCTCGGCTTGCCGCCTGGATTCTCGAAGACCGCCTGCCCGTGCGAATGCAGCTGCAAATGCACAAATTCATCTGGTCACCCACCGCGCGCGGCGTGTGAACGCTTGACCGCATCTCATTTTCGGCTAGGCTCGGCACAAGGATACGCAATCGCTCGTTCCAGGAGGTTGTCATGGGACTGCCCAATGGGGTTCATCACCTCGCGATCTGCACCAAGGACATTAAAAAACAGATCGAATTCTTCAGCCAGGTCGTCGGGATGGAGCTGGTCGCGCTCTACTGGATGCATGGCGTCGACAAGACCTTCCACGGCTTCGTAAAAATGGGGAATTCCTCGATTGCGTTTGTCCAATCGCCCGAGATCGGCGAAATTCAGCCGCAGGTCGGCGTCTCGCACGCGGCCTGGACCGCGGCTCCTGTCGCAGCCGGCGTGATGCAGCACCTTGCCCTCAACGTGGATAACGTGGAGGACCTGCTCGCGATTCGCGATCGCGTGCGTACTCACGGCCATTGGGTGATGGGGCCGATCGACCACGGCTTCTGCAAATCGATTTACCTGGCCGCGCCCGAGGGGATCATGCTCGAATTCTCCACCTCCGAGGGCAAGCCGATCGACGCGGAGGCCTGGATCGATCCCGAAGTTGTAAGACTCGCCGGGATTAGCCTCGCTGATCTCGATTGCTTCAAGAATCCGCCGGAATTCGAGTCGCGCGACGGGGCGGTGAAAAACCCGCCGGTTGACCTCGCAAACCCGCCGATGCAGTTCCCGCCCGGCCGGGAGCGCATCTACAGCATGAGCGACGAAGAGGTGACGGCGCGGCTGAGCGAGACCACCCCGCCGGTGACGGTCAAACGCTGAACTCCGCCGGCGGTGCGGCTTGACCCTCGCGCGGTTTCCACTACCCTTCGAGGGGATATGCCATCGCCGCTGATCAGCGAAGTACTGCCCGACCTGCTGGAAGAGATGGTCCATCTGCTTCAGGGTTCGGGCGCCGAGCCGCTCGAGGAGCAGTTGCGCCGGTTGAGGATCGAGTCCGTCTGCGATTGCGGCGATGAGAACTGCTCGAGCTTCGCCACGGCAGCGGAAGTCAAGGTCGCCAGCGTCGTCGAGTTACAGCCGATCGAAGGCTATCTGATTATCGACCTGAATGCGGCCGAGGAAATCTGCTTTATCGAGGTCCTGGGCCGACCCGACGTAAAGTACCTGCTCGAAGAGTATCACGACTCACTGCAGCGCTAGACGCGCCTATCCCCGAGGTACGTCGCCTCCGAGCCGCTGGCCCAGAACCTCGGCCAGCCGTTCCGCCGGCGCGCGTTTGACGTCGGATACCGCGAATCCTGCCGCCGCCGCATGGCCGCCGCCCCCGAAATAACGCGCGAGCTCGGATAGGTCCACATCGCAGTCGGCGCTTCGTCGCAGGCTCACCCCCAGGCTGCGCAGATCGAATAGTGCGATCACCGTGTGGCTCTGGCCCTCGTACAATTTCGAGGCAACTTCGCTGCTATAGCCGATGCAGCAGGCGCTACGCACCCGCAATCCGTTGTCGAGCGCGCGCTCGACCATCGTGGTCCGCGCGATCTCGAAGCTCTTGTCCATCGCTTTGCGGCCGGCCTCGAGCGCAACGCGCAACTTGCGGCTCATGACCGGCTCGCTCAGGCGAGTAATCTCGCGGTATGACTCGACGCCGCCGAGCGTCTGCACCGCCAGCGCCCAATTCGCGGACTCGGGAATCCGATGGATCCAGCGGTCGTGGTCGTCGGCAATCGCGGCGAAGGGCGAAAACTTCTCGAAATCGCGCAGTTTGCCCTCGTCATGCGCTTCCTCCGCGATGCGCTTCAGATAATCGAACGTGAGTCGCGCCGCGGAATACTCCTCGGAGAGCACTCGTCCGGCAAAGGGCACATTGAATTCAGGGGCGGATGCGCGGGAAACCGCCGTTCTATGATGGTCGATCCAGAAGATTCGCGCGCCAGCTCGGGTCAGATTGCGCAGATGCCCCGCCGTATCGTTCGAGGTCCAGGAGAGATCAGTGATCCAGATTTCGTCGGGTACGCGGCCGGATTTGAACCTCAGGCCCTGGATCACGCGGTCGCTGTCGCCGTTGGCTGCCAGCGTGGTGTTTACTTGCTCGCCATCGTAAAACCGCCGCACCGCGGCCGCGGCCATCACCCCGTCGAGGCACGACGGTCCGTGGCTTACGACCTGTATAGTCCGGCGCTCAGGTTTTGCCATAACCGATAGATTCTACCTGATTCGGCGGTCAGGCGCGAAGGACAGGCCTCGCTCTCCCCCCCGCCCCGAGGAACCCCGGCTGCGGAGGCACACGAAGCCGTCTTTCCGGCATGCTAGGCGATGAAGCCGTCTTTCCGGCATGCTAAGTAATTACATTTAAACGGAGGGGGTCGGCGCGCTAGGACGTGCGGGTGTACCAGGATCACAGAAGTTAACCTGTGGAACCTTTCATAATTGAACGTTCGGAACATCCCATATCCCGCCGGGATATCGACCCGAACGTGCTCAAGGTCCTCTATCGGCTGATCAACGCGGGCCATATCGCCTACCTCGTAGGTGGGAGCGTTCGCGACCTGATGGTGGGGCGCCGGCCAAAGGACTTTGACGTCGCAACCTCCGCGCATCCCCATCAGGTGCGCGATCTCTTCCGCAACTCGAGGCTGATCGGCCGGCGTTTTCGCCTGGTGCATGTATTTTTCGGCCCGCAGAATATCGAAGTCGCCACCTTTCGCCGGTTAAGCCAGGACCTTGCCGACAGCGACGACCCGCTGATCCGGCACGACAACACCTTCGGTACCCCGGAGGAAGACGCTTTCCGGCGCGATTTCACGATCAATTCGCTTTTTTACGATCCCCGCACCTTCCGCGTTATCGATTACGTCGGCGGCGTGCAGGACCTGCAATCGCGGCTGATACGGACTATCGGCGAACCGCAGACGCGGATGCGCGAGGATCCGGTGCGGATGCTGCGGGCGGTGCGCTTCGCCGTCAAAATGGACTTTGAACTCGAGCCCGCGACCCACGCGGCAATCGAAACCCATCGCTCCGATCTCGCCAAGGCCTCCGTGCCGCGGCTGGTCGAAGAGACCTTCCGCACGCTTGCAGTGGCCCAACCCGAACGGGCGCTCGTCCTGCTCGACCAATTGGGCCTGCTGCCAGCGATGCTGCCCGGTATCTCGGAGCATTTGAGATCCTCCGCCGCAGGCCTCGCCGACAACCCTACGGTGCGAAACGTCGCGGCGTTGGGCGCAGCCATCGCGGAGGGGAACGTCCCCTCCCGCGGTTTTGTGCTCGCCTCTCTGTTCGCCGACCTCCACCTCGACTCCGTCAGCAATGGTGCGCCAGGGCGCCACTTCGAGCTTGCCGAGATGCTGCGCGGACAGGGCTTTTCGCGAGCCGACACCGAGCATATGCGGCTGCTGCTCGAGGCGATCCCGCACATGCTGCGGCCGTCACGGATAACGCGCCGGATGAGCCGGCGGCCATATTTCGCCGAGGCGCGCCGGTTCTTCGCCCTAATCGCGCCGCTTCGCGGAGCCGATATCGGAGCGTTGGATCGCTTTCTGACCGAAACGGCACGAACACATCCGCCTGCTTTCCATCCGCATCACGCACCGAAAGAATCAGCCGCCGGTGAAACCCCGACCCCGGTACTCCGGCGCAGGCGCCGCCGCGGCGGACGCCGGCGCCATCGCCGCTCCACTCCGGCGCCGGCGATGGAAACTACCTG
>JASHZA010000006.1 GCA_030042765.1 Candidatus Binataceae bacterium
CCTTCTGTTTGCATGATCTTCGGACAGGTATTGGACGCCTGGCAACGAGCGAGGATGCCATCGGTTCTACTAGTGATGGGATCGGTGAGGGTAGTGTAGGAAAAAGGAAATTGATCGCCTGGAAACAGGCGGTCTTCGTGTTGGCGCGAAAACCGGCCAGGTTGCGCGAAGGCGAAGTTGACGAACGTTTTGCGCGATCCGGCAACGCTCGCGATCACTCCGTCGAAGACCTTGCGGCCATTCAGGTCTTCGTTAAAACCTCGCCATAGGAAGTCGCGAAGAAAACGGCCGGACTGCGAGGCGCCATAGGCCAGAACGTAATCGACGGCCGGCCCGTTCGCGTCGCTCAGGGGATTCGGTGTCCCGTTGACATCGACAGCCTCGTGCCGCATGAACGCGACGAAATCCCGCACGGCGGCAAACCCCAGACCCATCACGAGCGGATCGCGAGCGGGGTAAATGAACTCGTAGATCGCACCCGCATCGAAGACGGCGGGGCGCGTGATTTCGATTTTGGTCTGCGAAACGTAACGCCATTGGCCGGGCGGAATCACCACGCGCTGATCCTGTTCGCGCTGGCGCACGGTGAGCGTCGCCTGCCGCTGGTCGAGGGTGTTTGCTGGATAAGTCAGAAGGGCGCGGGCGGGATTCCCGATGTGCTCGAAGATGATTTCGTCGCGGTTTATCGCCACGATTGGAGCGTCGTTAGCTGTCGCAATCGGCAGGCCAGCCTGCAAACGATGGTCGCCCTCGGTCACGTCGCCCTGCCATCCGCTCCAAATCAGCGTGTGGCCCTGCCCCATGAGAAAGCCGTTGCCGGCGTCCGCTGCCGAGGACGGATCGTTCACACGCGGAGCGTCGTTGAAATGGTTGAGGGCCAGCTTATTGCCACGATTGTTGACATCGTAAAAGATTCGCCGGCTGCCTCCTCGTAGATCAATCGGCTTGAGCAAATAGAAATCGACCCAGTATTCGACCCGTCCGGCCTCGTTGCGCGGAGCCCTGGCAAGATTCACGATTTCGGCGTTAAGCCGATGCGCAGGATCGACGTCGAACAATGCGCGGCCGACAACCTTCTCATAAGGACCGACGTCACCAAAACTGATGCCATCGAAGGCCGGCTCGACGTGCATTATTTCCAACTTCACGATGCAGCCCTCCACGAATGTTCGCCTATGTTTTGGGGAGGAATAGCACAATCGCCGTGGATCTTCGCGCAGATTCGGGACATGGAGTGGTTATGCACGGCGATCACAATTGCCGTACATTCGGTGGCAGGATCAACCATACCCATTCATGATGGAGAGCCTCGCATTCATTTAGATCTTGGGCACAGCAGGTTGTCGTGATGGGAACCGTGAATTTCGAGACGGAAGGGCAGTTGGCGATTGTGACGATCAACCGCGTCAACGCGCGAAACGCGGTCGACCGCTCGACGGCAGAGGCTTTGGCCGAGGCTTTTCGCCGCTTCGACCGCGAGGACTCGCTGGCGGCTGCCATTTTGACTGGAGCCGGCGGATGCTTTTGCGCCGGTGCTGACCTGAAGGCCGTAGGCTCCGGCGAGGGCAACCGACTCGCCGAAGATGGCGACGGGCCGTTGGGATGCACGCGAATGCTGCTTAAGAAGCCGGTCATCGCGGCGGTGGAAGGATATGCGGTGGCAGGTGGCCTGGAGCTGGCGTTGTGGTGCGATCTGCGGGTCGCGGCGCGAGATGCGGTTTTCGGCGTTTTCTGTCGACGCTGGGGCGTCCCGCTGGTTGACGGAGGGACGGTGAGGCTTCCCCGGCTCATCGGGATGAGCCACGCACTGGACATGATCCTGACAGGGCGGGGTGTTGGCGGCGATGAGGCGCTTCGCATGGGACTGGCGAACCGAGTAGTCGAGCCGGGCACGACGCTGACCGCCGCAAAGGAGGTCGCGCGGCAACTGGCAGCATTTCCACAGCGATGCCTGAGGAGCGATAGACTGTCGGCTTACGAATCGTCGGCGCTCACGATCGACGCGGCATTGCGCAACGAATACAAGCACGGAATTGCGACGGTGCAGTCGGGCGAGACGCGCGCGGGGGCGGCGCGTTTCGCCGCCGGCGAGGGACGTCACGGCAAGTTTTAGGAACGTCAGCCCTACTCCGCGCGTCGCAGTGCGTGCTAAATGGTAGCCGCATGAAAGTCGCATTCGGAATCGGCGTGGCGCCGGGCGGGCCGCTTCTCCGTCGCGAGGAGACCGGTCAATTCAGCGATCTGGTCAAGATGGCCGAGGACTACGGCGCGGCGGCTATCGGAACTTATGACTCCGCCTTTATCGGCGGCGATGCGTTTGTGCGGGCAACGCTCATAGCGCTTGCCTCAAGCCGCGCGCAGGTTGGATTACGCCCAACGAACCCGCTTACGCGCGAGCCGCAGGTGATGGCTTCGTTCCTCGCCTCTATCGACAGCCTGACCGATGGCCGAGCGTTCGTGGAAATTGCCAGCGGCGACAGCGCGGTGCTCAATATTGGATACAAAATAGCTTCCTGTGCGCGTATCGAGGCCTACGCGAGCTGCATCCGGGATATGCTTGCGAAAGGCGAGGCGACTTATCTCGGGCGTCCGCAGCGAATACGCTGGATGTCGACGGCGGTGCGCACCCGGATTCCGATCTATATCTGCGCCGAGGGGCCCAGGATGCTGCACCTGGGCGGGCGGATCGGCGACGGGGTCATAGCGGGAAGCGGACTCACGCCTGAAATCATTCGGGACACGGTCGCGAGAATTCAGGCCGGCAGCCGCGAAGCCAACCGCGATCCTTCCGAGGTCGACGTCTGGTTCACGACGCGTACTTCCCTGCACGAGGACCGGGAGAAGGCGATCGAGAACGTCAAGGCGTCGGTCTCGTCGATTCTCAATCATTCGATGCGGTACAGTTTGGAGGACAAGAATGTGCCCGCGGATTTCCGCAGCAAGGTCCAGCAGTACGTAGGTGGCTACGAGTTGTACGATCATGTGGTGCAGTCGGGCCGGAATACCCAGCGCATGGAAGAGCTCGGATTGACGGAATACGCGATCCAGCGGTTCGCTCTCGCCGGAAACCCGCGCGACTGGGTTGCGCGGATCGAGCAACTCGCAGAGGCAGGCGCCACGAAGTTATGGGTTGGTCCGATGGGCGGCAGGCTCGACCGCCAGTTGCATTACATGAAGATAC
>JASHZA010000097.1 GCA_030042765.1 Candidatus Binataceae bacterium
CCGGGCTGCTTAGCGGAGGAGGAGGCCCAACTTCGCTGTCGCCGCAGACCGGAAGGAATTCACTTGGCCGCGGCAGTTCGCTCGGTCTGCTGAACGGCTCGGCATTCGGTTCAGGCGGCTTCGGCGGCGGCGGGTTTGGTGCCGGCAACGGCAGCAGCTTTGGTGGTGGCATGATGGGCGGCGCGATGGGTGGCGGCGGGTCGATGATGGGCCTTCGTGGCGGAGGAGCCAGCACCAGTGGCTCAACCACGGCGAGCAGCGGTGGCACGCACACCGCGGATTTCGAAAACCCGGTCACGGTAACCGCGGATCCGGCAACCAATTCGCTCGTCGTCAGTGCCGCACCTCAGGATTACGAGACGCTTCTGCGCGTAATCGATGCGCTAGACATCCCTCGGGTGCAGGTCTTCGTGCAGGCCATCATTGTGGAAGTGGATGTCAACCATGCCAAGGACATAGGCGTCAACTTCCTCGCCTCAACCGGAGTAGGCAGTACCATTCCCCTGGCCTCGCTAAATTTCGGAAACTTGCAGACCGCTCTGGGCAATCCGCTGGGTCTGACCGGCCTTGGCATCGGGCTCGCTTCCGGCAGTAGTTGCAGTATTCCGTCTACCCTGTCGACCAGCGGATCGACCTCCACGACGACCAGCACCATCACAGCCCCCTGCGACATCGCGCTAATGACGGCGCTCGAGAGCGATACCCACAGCAACGTGCTCTCTGCGCCGACTCTGCTCACTGCTGACAACGAAGAGGCGATGATCGTGGTTGGCCAGAATCTGCCGTTCGTCGGTTCCTCGGCGGCCAACGCAGGTCTACCCGGGCAAATCTTCAATTCGGTCGACCGCCAGAACGTCGGTATCACCCTCGATATCGTGCCGCAGGTCTCCCAGGGCGACTACGTCAAGCTCGACATTTACGAGGAAGTATCCAACGTCGTCCCGAGTACGACCAACCAGCAAACCAATCCGCTCGGACCAACCACGACCATCGACTCGGCCTCAACCACTGTGCTTGTGCAGGATCATCGGACTGCGGTAATCGGTGGGCTGCTCTCGAGCGATCAGGAAAACGGTCGCCAGGGGGTCCCGTTCCTTTCTGATATTCCTGTGCTGGGCAATCTTTTTAGCGACAACTCGCGCTCAGTAACCAAGCAGGACCTGCTGGTCTTTCTGACGCCCCACGTGGTGCGTACGCGTGAAGATCTGCAGTCGCTGGCGCTGGACCAGCGACAGAAGTTCGTGCGCGCGTTGGGTCGACGTGAAATCAACAACATGCCTCCATCTCAGTTCCAGCAACTCTACCAACCGAACTTCAGCGCGCCGGTATCACCGCAGGACAGTCTGATGCAGTCCCAACCGGTCATGCCCGGAGGTGGTTATGGCCCCATGCCTGGTATGACCTTGACGCCTGCCGCGCCCGGGCCAATGAACCCGGCCCCAGCAACTGCGCCTATGCTCGGGCCTCATAGCTTCAACACGGTGACGCCGCCGGGCGCGACGGTTGCTGGCCCAGCGATAGCGGCGACCGAACCCCCGGCCAGCACCGCTCCCTCAGGCACCAGCAGTGGCTCTACCGCCAATCCAGTGGTGGCCTATGCTGCACCTTCATCAAGTGCGACCGGGCCGGCCATGGATCCTCCGCCTGCATTCCCCGCGATGCGGCTTGGCGCGACCAGCGTCGTTGGGCGAAGCTCATCGCCGTAGCGGGCATTTCTGTCGACCACTACTACGCCTTCCATCCGGACCGCGTCGGTCTAATCGAACACCATGCATTCTCTTGCGGGCGGCCCCCCGCTTTGGAAGTTTGAGACGTTATGCCGCGCCAGACTGGCAGGTTAAGGGCGTGGGTCGAATATGCCGCGATGGGGCCGCCATGGGCATTGTTGCGGGCGCTTCCTCTGGAATCCGCGGTACCTATGGGAGCCGCCGCGGGTGCTCTTGTCGCGAAACTCGATCCGGTCAACCGGCGCATCGGGATGCGCAACCTTCAAATTGCCTTTCCAGAGCGTGATGTCAAAGAACATCGACGGATCCTGACCGCTGCTTACCGCAACTACGGTCGGATGGCAGCCGAGTGGATTCACGCTTTCGAATTCACCCGCACGAACATCGAGCAATACGTTACGTATGAGTCGCCGGAATACTGGAAGGATGCCATCAGCGTCTCGAGCGGCCGCGGCATCCTGGTTCTCACGGCCCATTTTGGCAACTTCGAGCTGCTTTCGCTCGCGCATTCGATTTACGGCAACCGCATCGCAATCGTTCAGCGCCCCAATCGCAATCCGATCATCGATGCCGCAGTGACCGCACGCCGCACCCGTTTCGGCAATATCAGCATTCCACGCAAAGGAGCGGCCCGCGAAGTTATCCGGCTGCTGCGTGACAATTGGATGGTGACAATACCGCTTGACCTGGATACGCGTCGCGGCGTGTTTGTTGACTTCTTCTCGAAGCCTGCAGCGACTAACGAGGCACTCGCTCGAATTGCGATGGCGACGGGCGCGCCGGTACTCCCGGCGTTTATGGTGCGCGAAGGCTCCACGACTCGCCATCGAATCAAACTTCTTCCTGTGATCGAATTGGAGCGTCGCCGCGACCGGCGCGAATCAGTACTGATCAACACGCAGCGCTTTACCGACGCCATCGCGGAGACTATCCGGCTCCGTCCCGAGCACTGGAACTGGATCCATCGTCGCTGGAAGACCCGGCCTCCAGGGGAGGCCCGCTTCTACTAATCCACAGGTGTCGGATATGATTCGTCGTGATGACTGAGCAACTGAAACCGCGGTGTGAAGTACCGGAAATCCAACCGAAGCCCAATATGACTTCCGTCGCGATGCGGACGCAAGCGCCGACGCCGGTTACTTCGTCCGACCCTTTCAAGCCGCATGCTCTGTACGTCGCCGCTTGCGGCGTGTTGTGCGATGTCTTCTGGTGGGCGCGCGGCAAGGAAAACTAAAGTGACGCTCGAAATTCGCAGGTTAAACGCGAGATGAGACTTAAGGAAAGCGTACGATGGCATTGATAAGGGCTTGCACGGCCGAAGAGCTCAAACCGGGTCAGGCGCTTCGCCTGAATCTCACGCCCCCAATCGCCCTTTATCGTCTGAATGACGGCTTTTATGCGACGGATGACACCTGCACGCACGCGCAAACGTCGCTCGCCGCCGGCGACATCGATCTCGAAGAATGCACCGTTGAATGCCCTTACCACGCCTCACTCTTCGATATCCGAACCGGCAACGTGCTCTCGCTGCCGGCGAGCAAACCACTTAAAACCTACCCCGTCAGCGTGGTCGGCGACGAAGTCTTCATCGAAGTTGGCTGAGGCCCGCTCGGCTAATCCCGTGGCTGCCGGCAGGCGCACGAGGGTTACAAATTCGCGATGACGGCCTCGGTGAAATCGGCGGTTCTGGCGTTTCCACCTTGATCCGCCGTCAACTGTTTCTTGGCAGCGTAGACCTTGCGAATCGCGTTCTCGAAGCGTTTGGACTTCTCACGCAGGCCTAAATAATCAAGCATCATCACCGCCGAGAGCATCGTCGCGGTAGGATTGATGATGCCCATGCCCTTGATGTCGGGTGCGGTGCCGTGCACGGACTCGAAGTAAGCGTAGTCATCACCGTAACATCCTGAAGGGGCGACTCCGAGGCCGCCGATCGTGCCGGCCGCCGCGTCGGACATGATATCGCCGTAAAGGTTCGGCATCACAACCACATCCAGGTCGTGTGAACTTTGTACGACCCGGCGTGCGAAATCATCGATGATGAACTGTTCGTACTTCAGCCCGGGGTAGCCGGTCACGACCTCTTCGACGATCTGACGAAATAGCCCGTCTGATTCTCGCAACATGTTGTACTTCGAGGTGCAGGTGACCTTGCCTGGATGGCCCTCGGCCTTGCGACGAATGGCCAGTTTGCACGCGAAATGCGCGATATTGCGAGTGTTGCGCTCGGTGATCACCTTGATCGCGTAAATCCCGCGCTCGGCTGTATCGAGTTCGGCGCGCAAGACACGGCTGCTGAGGTGAAGTGGGGCGAGCGTCGAGAGCGGCCCCTCGAGCCCGAGATAAAGATCCTCGAGATTTTCGCGCACGATTACGAAGTCGATGCCCTCAGGATTGGCCAGCGGGCTCTTGAAGCCCTTCATGTAGCGGCAGGGGCGGACGTTCGCGTAGGTCTTTCTGCCCCAGCGCAAGTAACCAATGCCGCCGGTCTTTCCGGAGGTCGAACCGAACAAAGTCGAATCCGACGCGTCAATCGCGGCGCGCACCGTCTTCTCGGTCTCGCCGCGGACCCAGCTTTCGCCGGTGGGAAACTCGATGAACTCGAGATCAACCTCGAGCGCCCGCATCACCTCCATTGCTGCATAGACAGTTTGCGGCGCCTCGTCGTCGCCCGGCAGCACCACGACTTTTTTCTGGGCCACTTCGGTTCCTCCCGAAACTTCGGAACTTTCCCAAACCGGCCAAAAGCACCCGGCGCTCATCGCGACTGGCGCGCGAAGAGCGCTGGGTAGTTAACTTCGATCCGCCCCTGCAACGCGCGGACTAACGAGCCGCGCCACCTGTTACTCGGTTAGCGCTGCGCGGCTCAACCACCATAGTTGAAGCCGCATTCCTTGAGCGTAAGGGGGTCGTTCTCTTTGTTTAGGCAAGCCTCGGTCACGACGCCGACTGCGATGCTGTGATCGCCGTGTTCGTAGAAGTGCACCACATCGCATTCGACCGTGGCCGGAGCGTCGCAGATTATCGGACATCCGTTCTTCCCGGCTACATAGGCATAATTGCCGAACTTGCCGTCCTTGGGTTCGACGTGCTTGAAGAAGGCCAACGCCAAATCCTTCTGACCGGTGCCGAGCATCGAGAGCGTGAATTTCTTCGACTGTTTGACCAGTTCGTGCGCGGTCGAGTCAGTCTTGATCCCGACTACCACTAGCTGGGGCGCGAACCTCTCCTGAGTGGTCCAGTTAATGGTTGCGACGGTTTGCTTGTCGCCGTGCTTCGCGCCGAGGATTTGAAGCCCGTAGGGGATCATCCGCAGCCCTTTTTTCTTTGCATTTTCGTCCATCGGTCAAAAGCCTCCGCTTGAGTTGCATAAAATCGGTCCGCGCGCCGCTGCCCGCAATCTCCGGGCGTGCTTCGTTTTGCGCCCGCAACGCCCGGCCCCCGAGCCGTCGCGAACGTCGCGGCGAGCCTCGGACCGATGCTATAATTGCACGCCAAGAGTGCAACAATGCAGTCCGGCAAGTCAAAGACAGCCCCCAGAATCCGCGGACTCAGCGAGGTTGGCCGCTATGCCGTCGGCGTCCAATGGGCCGAGGGTCACGAGAGCATCTATCCGCTCGAGAACCTGCGCCGCTTCTGCCCGTGTAACGTATGCGGTGGGCGCATCGATGGGGAGATTCCCGCCGCGAGCCGGCGCCTCGCGCAACTGTCGCGGATGGGAGAAGCCGCAGTGTTCCTCGAATGGAACGACGGGCACGAGACGCTGTACACGACCGCGCAGTTGCGCGATCTCTGCCGCTGCGCCTACTGCGTCAAGGAACCGGAACGCCCGATCACGGGAGACTGAATCGGACGCATCTATGCGCGGGTCGAACCGCCCATCCTGCGCGGCGCTGCCTCGCCCTTGTGCTCGGGCATTCTGGTCGATGAAGTCGCCGTAGGCGGGTGCGCCTCCGCCTCCTCGGCGCGCGCGATTCGCGAGCCCACCAATTCGAACAGCGCCGGCAGCACGACCAGCGTCGCCAGCAAGATAAAGCTGGTACCGAGGCTTAAGACCCAACCCAGGCTCGAGATCCCGCGATGGTCGGCGGGAATCAAAGCGGCAAACGCTGCAATCGTTGTGAGCGAGCAGATCGTGACCGACTTGCCGACGGCTCTCGTCAGGATTAGCGACGACTTGTCGCGTTCCTCGCGCCAGCGGTAAAGCATGTTGACGCCGTTATCCACGCCCATCCCGATCACGATCGGCACCGCGAACAGATTGGCCAGATTGAACTCCCATCCAAGCGCGCCCATCGTTTCGACCAGCCAGGCGCCGCCGAATACCAGCGGCACCGTTGCCAGCAGCGTCTCGCGCAGGTTGCGGAAGTCGGCGAAGACAAATACGAACACCGCGATCAGCGCCAGCACCGCTGCGCGTTCGTACCCGCGCCGCATCACGCCCGCGATGGCGTAGGTCTGCACCGGTGGCCCGGTGACGCTTCGGTCCACGGTGCGCAATGCAGTGATGAAGTGCTCGAGCGGCGCGTCCTCCCAGACGTCGCCTTTGGGGTAGATCTGGACCAGGTACTGCCCCGACGCGCCGATAAACCGCTCGCGCAGCACCGGCGGAAGGGTTTTCTCCGTTACCGCTGCACCGCTGAGTTGGAGCTTGAACGCCCCCAGTTCACGATCGAGAATATCGGCGATCTCCCGGCTGTAACTCTCAAAGGCGTTCGGCTCGCCTTGCAGTTTGGCGATGGCCTTCGACACCAGAAAGGAAGTCCTTGCTGCTGCGTCCGACCGGTAAGGACGCTCGATCATCCGGAGTTTGGCGTCCAGTTCCCTGAGATCGCGCATCAGCGCAGCCGGATCTTTGGGCCGCGCGGGCCTAATCGCGATCGGCTGAAGCTCGACGCCAACGCGTGCGAGAATCTCTAATTTGTCCTGCTGGTGATCCGGAATGTAAGTCCCGATCGTCTCGACGTCCGAAACTTCGGGCAGCGCGCGAAAGAG
>JASHZA010000098.1 GCA_030042765.1 Candidatus Binataceae bacterium
GCGCAATCGCTCGCCGCGTCCCGCGGCAATAATCGCTCCGCTCAAGCCGGCCATTTCAGATTCTCTAACTCCTCAAGGGCATTGATTGTGAAGTCCACCTTGCCCGCCACCGGGGTGGTTGCGTCGGACTCCTGATGCTTGAGCCAGACCGTGGTGAGGCCGAGGCGACCAGCCGGGAGGCAATCCTTGCCAAGCGAATCACCCACCATCGCAGCCTCGTGCGGCGCCACGTTCAGACCTGCCAGAGCAGCCTCGAAAATCCCTGGATCGGGCTTGAAAATCCCTACCCGGCATGAATCGGCGATCGCATCGACGCTTTCGTCCAACCCCGCCTCTGCGAGAACCCGGTCGAGATTGCCGTAGAAGTTCGAAACGACACCGATTTTGAATCGTGCGCGGAGCCGGGCGAGAATCCCACGGCTCTGCTCGAGACCACAGATGGATTCACGCGTAAACGATTCGCTTATCCTATCGGCCAACGCCTCGATATCGCCTGGTGCGACCGAAGCCAGGGCCGCCCGAACATACCGCGATTCGGTCCGGCAAAGGTTCTCGAGCTGAAGCCGAACCAGATAGCGCACGAGGGGGGCCAAGCGGTAGTCTCGAATCGCGGCCCCGGCGCGGTAGGCGATTCGAGTAGCCGAGTCGAAGGCCGGGTCCAATTCCTCGCGGCTTAGTACAATACCCGCGGCGCGGTAATGCGTCAGAAAGCGGTCGAGCCAATGCCGCGGATAGTCGAGCGTCCCTCCGAAGTCGAACAGCATTGCGCGCATCGGACGCTCAAGCCTATCAGCCCAGGCCCCGCCACTGGTAGGGGGTCGAAGGACAATCAATACCCGGGATCGGGGCTTAAACCGCGGATGAATTACGGTATTGTTACATTGACTCCTCGGTCAATTTCGCTTAAAAACCTAGTTCTAATCTGCACGACCAAGTGGAAAGCGTTCCAATAAACACGGCTCTCATAACAGCCCCGTCGCGCGCTGACGACCTGATTTTCGGCCGTTCGCTCCTGGAGCGTTTGATGATCCTGTGTACGCGCGTCGGGATAAACCGTTTCATCATAGAAAGCCCATCGGCGCTCCGCGAGCAGACGCTGGCCTTAGTGCCCAATCTTGAGGCAGGCGCACAGGTCGATGTCGTCGAATCGCTTGCTTCGACGATAGGGAAATCGGGCACCGTCGATGCGATGACCCCCTGTTTGTGGCTTCAGGGCAACCTGGTCCTGGCGCAGTCACAATTGCGGCGCGCGTTGGACGACTTTGCGGCGCGGCCGTCGCGAACCGTCACAGTCATGAGCGTAGACCATGAGCATGGCGGAATGCTGGCGATAGGGCCGGCGGGAACGCTGGTCGAGGGTTTCGGCACCGGCGGCGGCATCCTCGGCAGCAGCAGGCAATTGCCCTTCGCACTGAACGGACGGCCGCAAGACCGCGAAGAGGCTGAAATCCGGCTGGCGTCTTCCGTGCGCGAGGAAAGCGTGACCACGGACGCGCTGATGGCGCGAGTATTCGACCGTCGGCTCTCATGGCGCCTGAGCTTAAGGCTCGCACGCACCCGGATCATGCCGAACACGGTGACGCTGGCAAACACGGCGTTGGGCCTCGGATGCGCCGCGATGCTGGCGTCGGTCGGCTACTGGATAAGGCTCGCGGGGGCGCTACTTTTCCTGGTCTGCATCACGATCGATGGTGTCGACGGCGAACTGGCGCGGCTGCGGATGGTCGAATCCGAGGCGGGAGCGCGGCTCGACGTCTTCACCGACAACCTGGTTCATATTGCGATCTTCATCGGTCTGATGGTTGGCTGCTATCGAGCTGACCCTGGGCCAGCCTACCTTTACCTGCTGCTAATCCTGCTGGTGGGCTTCGCGGCCTGCGCAGTGGTGGTCAATCGCGCCTTCGCGGCCGGCGGCGCCGATACCGAGAGATGGATTCAAAGGGTCGAGAGGGTAACGGGCCGGGATTTTGCGTATATCCTGGTCGTTCTCGCGCTTGTCGATCGTCTCCGGTATTTCGCGTGGGGGGCAGCCTTTGGAACCTATGGCTTCGCAATCGTCCTGTGGTGGCTGACGGAGCGCCGCCGACGGCGGTAGAGGACTGGCGGCCATTCTTTCGCCAGTAATGTTGGGTAAGGAGAGACTGTGAAGAAACCTCGCATCCTTTTGGTTCAACCGACTACCATCCATCTGGATGGCACCCCGCATAAGACGCGCTGGCGTTTGATCATGGGGTTGATGATCCCGCTGATGGCAGGTCTGACGCCGGATGAGTACGACGTAACGCTGTGCGACGAGCGGCTCGAGGATCTCGACTTCGACGGTGGCTGGGATCTGGTGGGAATGACGACGACAATCGGAGCGTCGCTGCGCGCGTATCAATTGGGGGACGAGTTCCGCAAGCGGGGAGTTCCGGTGGTGATGGGCGGTTTCCACGCCACGCTGCAAACGGAAGAGGCCCTCAAACATGCGGACGCCGTAGTGCAGGGCGAGGCCGATCTGGTTTGGGCCGAATTGCTGCAGGATTGGCGCGACGGCAAGCTCAAGCAGACCTACCGTGCCGACAAGCTGCATGACCTCAAGAATCTGCCGCGTCCGCGACACGAGCTGCTCAAACTGAACCGTTACCTGTTCAAGGCGGTGCCAGTCCAGGCGAGCCGCGGATGTCCCTACCGCTGCTCATTCTGCGAGATCCCGGTTTTCTATAGCGGGAGTTATCGGACACGCCCGGTGGGCGACATCATCGAAGAGATCAAGCAGGTTATCGAAGTGACGGGCTTTCGCCGCTTCCAATTCATCGACGACCAGATCACCGGGAAGCATAAGTTTGCCAAGGAACTGTTCAAGGCGCTGGAGCCGCTCAATATCCGGTTCTCATGCCTGTGGACGGTCAACTCGAATCACGATGAGGACCTGCTTGAATTGGCAGCGAAGGCCGGCGTATTCCACGTCAATATCGGAGTGGAATCGATCAGCCAGGACAGCCTGCTGTCAATGAACAAAATTCAGAACCACGCAAAGGACTACAAGAAACTGCTCAAGCGCCTCGAACAACACGGGATCTACTATTCGCTAAACTTCCTGTTCGGGCTCGAGGAGGACCATCCGCAAATCTTCGACGATACCTTGAAGTTCCTGCACGAAGTGAAGGCGCCGGAAGCCTTTTTCAACACGGTCACACCGCGCAAAGGCACACCGATGCGAGACCAGCTCGAGGCCGAGGGCCGGGTAATAATCCCGGACGCGGACATGTATACGAACAACTTCCGCTGCATGTTCGTGCCGAAGAATCTTTCACCACAGCAGGTCGAAGAAGGCGTGTGGCGCTGCACCAAGGAGTTCTATTCGTTCAGGTCGATGTTCAAGCGGTTGCTGATGCCTCCGGGCAAGTTCACCTGGCAGGGACTGACGGAAAACATGCTCTTCTGGTACGGGGCGAAGCGCCAGATCGATCCGGTGGATTATTACTGAGCCCGGGCGAGGCCTGCACGGAAGATTGCAAGCGCAAGCCGGTTCATCCGGCCTGTGCCAGGTGCAACTCACGCGGGCGATTGCGATCGTCGACGTGAATCACGGTGGGAACGTGACGGCGCGCCTTTGCCTCGTCCATCGGGGCAAAGGTCGCGACGATAATGATGTCGCCGGCCTTGCCTCGTAAGGCGGCCGCTCCATTAAGCGCCACCTCGCCGGAACCGGGAGCAGCCTTGATCGCGTAGGTCTCGAGCCGTTCGCCATTGCTGACGTTCCAGACGTGAACCATCTCGTATTCGACAATTCCTGCGGCGTCCAACAGGTTCGAGTCGATCGCGATGCTGCCTTCGTAGTCGGGATCGGCTCCCGTAAGGCGCAGGCGATGAAGTTTGGAACGAAGCATGATACGCATGACCGACATTACTCCTTGATTGCCTGCCCGCCGGATTATCACCGGTCAGGCGGCCTCGCTTGGAACCGTAAGATAGTATGAGCGATGCTCCGGATTTAAAGATTCAGGCGGACCTTCCCAACACAAGATTGTCGATAAGGCGCGTGGTTCCGACATAGGCGGCGATGGCGACGACGACCGGGCGGTCGATGGTCGGCAGCGGCTCGAGCGTTGCAGCGTCTACCGCTTCGACGTATTCGATGCGCACGCCGGAAGCGGACTCGAGCACGGCTCGGGCAGCGCGAACGAGTTGATCCGGTTCACGCGCTCCGGCCCTAAAGCAAGCGCCCGCAGCCTTGAGCGCTCGATGCAGGGACAGGGCCTTTTCGCGCTCCTCGGGCTTGAGATAGGCGTTGCGCGAACTCATCGCAAGCCCGTCGGCTTCACGCACCGTCGCCACCGGGACAATCTCTAGGTCAAAATTGAGATCCTTGACCATCCGCTCGATCGCGCGCAGTTGCTGGTAGTCCTTCTCCCCGAAGAGCGCGACGTGTGGTTTTACGATATTAAAAAGCTTCGCCACCACGGTCGTGACGCCGCGGAAGTGACCTGGACGATGATCGCCACAGAGCCCCTTGGTGACTTCGATTGCTTCAACAAAGGTTTGCGATCCTTGCGGATACATCGCGTCCGGCTCCGGCGCGAACAGCACGTCGACCGGCACGGTGCGCATCATGGCGCAGTCACCCTCGAAGTTGCGGGGATAGCGGGCAAAATCCTCGCTGGGTCCAAACTGCGTCGGATTGACGAAGAGCGAGCTGGCCAGAACCGACGCGCGCTTGCGCCCCTCCCGCATCAGGGTCAGATGTCCCTCATGCAGAAACCCCATGGTCGGAACGAAGGCAATCGTGTCGCCACGGTGGCGCGCACGTTCCGACCATCGCTGCATCTCTGTCGGCGATGCGATGACCTCCACGCGGCTCAGCCTCCCTTGACGCCGTAACAATGCTCGGACGCGGGGAACGCCCGCTCGCGCACTTCGCGGATATAACTGGTCGCCGCAGCAGACGCGTCATGCCACAAATTGGCGTAGGGCTTCGCGAAGCGGGGTACGAAAGACTCGCTCAAACCTAGCATGTCGTGCATCACGAGGACCTGGCCATCGCAAGCAGGCCCAGCACCGATCCCGATGGTTGGAATCCCGGATTTAGCGGTAATCTCGGTCGCAAGATCGGCCGGAATTCCCTCGAGTACCATCGCAAAGGCACCGGCCTGCTCGACCGCGGCCGCGTCCTCGAGCAGCCGTTCACGGCATCCAGGCCCCCTCCCTGGGCGGCGACCCTGCACGCGGTGCCCCCCCATGCGGTGGATGGATTGCGGCGTCAATCCAATGTGGCCCATCACCGGAATGTCGACCTCCGCAAGGCGGCGGATGGTTTCGGCCATGGTGGTTCCGCCCTCGAGCTTGACGGCTTCGGCACCGCCATCCTTGATGAGGCGGCCGGCGTTGCGTAGCGCCTGCTCGATACTGACCTGATAGGAAAGGAACGGCAGATCGGCGACCACAAGCGCCCGTTTGCGCGCTCGCGCCACCATCCGGACGTGGTACACGATTTCGCTGAGAGTGACCGGCAGAGTGCTGTCGGCTCCCTGCACCACCATCCCGAGACTGTCCCCGATCAGCAGGACATCTACTCCAGCCTGGTCGAAGATTCGCGCGAAGGGGTAGTCGTACGCCGTCAGCATCGTGATCGGCGTTCCCTCTGCCTTCATCCGGACCAGATCAGTTACGCGAACTTTGTCCTTTGCCATGGTCACGCTCATCTTCGCAGCAGTTACAGAACAAAAATGCGGAGCAGCCGC
>JASHZA010000099.1 GCA_030042765.1 Candidatus Binataceae bacterium
TCCGTTTATTTTCGCCGCGCTCGATTCGTGGAAAAGCGTTTTCAACCGCAACGCAGAAGAACAGAAGGCGCTGTTCCGCTCCCCCTCGTTCCGCCAGGCCTTCAAGGACGAGCTTCACGGCGGCGCGATCAAGGCGGTCTTCCGCGGGCGCTGGGATTGCGTTCACATCGTGCGAGTCGAGCAGCCGGAGAACCAGCGCTTCCTCAACATGAGCATCGCGGAACTAGCCGCCGCGCAGCAAAAGGACCCAGAGGACGCGCTCCTCGACCTCGGCCTCGCCGAAGACCTCGCGTTGGGAATCACGCTCTCCGTGATCAACACCAACAAGGAAGTGGTCCACAAGCTGTTGCAATTGCCTAACACGCTGATCGGACTTTCCGATGCGGGCGCGCACGTCGCGCAGCATTGCGACGCCGGTCTGCCCTCTTATCTGCTATCCGAATGGGTGCGTGAACGCGGAGCGCTGGCGGTGGAAGAGGGCGTGCGCCGGCTTACCTCCGAGCCTGCGGACTTTTTGGGTCTGCGCACGCGGGGGCGCATCGATCCCGGCCTTGAAGCGGATCTCGTGCTGTTCGACGCCGATCGGATCCGGCCGCTGCCGCCCGAATGGATCAACGACCTGCCGGGGAAGCAGCCGCGTCTGATCGAGCGAGCCGACGGGATCGAGTACACAATCGTTGGTGGCCACGTGCTGTTCGCCCACGACACCTACCAGGGCGGGATGCCGGGCAAGGTGCTGCGGAGCACTGCCGCGTGAGCAGGCGGTTTAATCGATGAATGGTGCTGAGAGTCTGATTCGGACCGCGTTGGCTGCGGGGATTGAGGTCTGCTTCGCCAATCCCGGCACGACCGAGATGCCTTTGGTGGCGGCGCTCGATGCGGTAGGGGGGATGCGAGCGGTGCTCGGGCTGTTCGAAGGCGTATGCACCGGCGCGGCCGACGGCTATGCGCGGATGGCGGATGAGCCCGCGCTGACTTTGACACACCTCGGACCCGGATTTGCCAACGGCATCGCGAACCTGCACAACGCCCGCCGCGCACGTTCGCCGGTGGTCAACGTGATCGGCGACCAGGCGACGTGGCATCTGAGCGCTGACGCTCCGTTGACGTCCGATATCGCCTCGCTCGCGCGTCCGGTGTCGGCATGGGTGCGCGAAGTGAAATCCGCACAGGCACTGGCGCGTGACACCGCCGAAGCGGTTGCCGCGGCCGGCCGCGCGCCCGGTCGGGTCGCGACCCTGATTGTGCCCTCGGATTGCCAATGGAATCCGGCTGACGGGCCCGCCGTACCGCTCAGAGTCGATGAGCCGGCGCAGGTTCCCGATAGCGCCGTGGGGAAATCCGCCGAACTGCTCCGAAAGCACGGCGCCAAGGCAGTTTTGTTCATGGGAGCACAGGCGATTCGGGCACGCGGCCTCATGGCCGCGGGACGAATCGCAGCCCGGACCGGATGTGCTCTCATCTGCGAAACCTTTCCCGCCCGCATCGAGCGCGGCGGCTCGATGCCCGCGGTTGCCAAGCTACCCTATTTCCCCGAACAGGCGCTCGAGCTCCTGGGGAAGTTCGACGCCGTTGTACTCGCCGGCGCGCTCGCGCCGGTCGCGTTCTTCGGTTACCCGAATATGTCGAGCCTGCTGATCCCTGCAGGCCGCGCGGTAGAGACGCTGGCCGCACCCGAACAGAACGCGGCATCGGCGCTCGAGGCGCTCGCCGATCAGATTGGCGCGCCGCGCGCAGGGAGTGTCTCGCCGCCGGCTAAAAGGCCGCCTTGTCCCGAGGGCAAGCTTGACGCTACGACCATTGGCGCCGCAATCGCCGCCTTGATGCCCGAGAACTGCATCGTGATGGACGAGGCCGCGACTACCGGCCTGCCGTTCTTTGGGGCCTCCGGCGGTGCTCCGGCTCACACCTACATGGCGCTCACGGGCGGCGCGATCGGGCAAGGACTCCCGTGCGCTACTGGCGCCGCGGTTGCATGTCCCGATCGCAAAGTGATCGCGTTTCAGGCTGATGGCAGCGGGATGTACACGTTGCAGGCGCTGTGGACACAGGCCCGCGAGCATCTCAACGTGACCACGCTCATCTGCAATAACCGCCGTTACCGCATCCTCCAGGTCGAACTCGCGCGCGCCGGCATCACGGAGCCCGGACGCAAAGCGCGTTCGCTGACCAGCCTGGCCGATCCCGAGATTGAATGGGCGAAGCTCGCTGCGGGAATGGGAGTTCCCGCCGCCAGGGTCGATTCTGCCGGCGCGCTGGTGACGCAGCTCCAGCGCGCACTGGCCGAACCGGGCCCCAATCTCATCGAGATGCTGATCTGAGGCGCTTGGCCAGGCTCACGCGTAACGAAGGCTCGCGGCGATCTCGGTTAGGTCCTTGAGTGTGCGCGGTTCGCGCCCCAGGTCGGGGGCGATTACGAGCGGCGTTTCCGGCGGCAGCGTTTTGCGCAATTCCTCGATCGAGACGGACTCGCGCCGTTTCAGCGCCGCAAAATCGCCAAGATTGCGCAACAGCTTTCGCTTAAGTGCCGCCGGAATTTCTGCCTGTTCCAATTCCGCGGCCTCCGGTATCGGCGCCATCACGCGATTCACGGCGACTGCGCCGATTCGGAATCCCAGGTCCCCGAGGGCTGCGACGAACTCGCGTGCGTGCGCGACCCGTTCCGCTTCAGCCGTGGTCACGACTACGATCAAGCTGTCTTCGCCGCGCACCAATGCCTGGGCTTCCGCGGCCCGCTCGGCGAAGCCGCCGTACATCCCCTCGAAGCTGCGCACGAACGCCTGCACATCGGCCAACAGATTCAATCCGGTCAGGCGATCGAATGCCGCCAATACCGCTCGCGCGGCGAAGTCGAACATCGCCAGCGGTCCGCGCATCAGTCCGCGCGAGGCGCCCAGCAAGGACAGCGCGCGCGATCCCAGCAGCTCGATCATCCGGCGCGGCGCATCGAGAAAATCGATCGCCTCTTGCGCCGGTGGCGTGTCCAGCACGATAAGAGCGGTCGCGGAATCCCGATGCAATTCGAGCAAGCGTTCCATCGCCATGTAATCCGCGACTCCTGCCAACGCAGTCGACAGGTTCCGGTAAATGCGATTGGCTAGAATGGCTTCGCGAGCAGCGGCCGACGGCGCATAGAGCTTGATCAAGCCGTCGAACGTTTCCTTCGGATCGAGCTTGAGTGCGCGCAGCCGGCCGCCGCGCCGCGCGCCGAGTCCCGCGAGCGTGACATTCCGCGGCTGCGTCGTATCGCCCTCGAGGCCCAGCGCATCGAGCAGCCGCGGCGCTGGATCTACCGTCATTACATCGACCCTGCGTCCCCGAATTGCAGCGTTAAGTCCGATTGCGGCGCTGACCGTGGTCTTTCCAACACCGCCAGGTCCAA